>NZ_CAUQWY010000016.1:0-41624 GCF_963521865.1 uncultured Streptococcus sp. | reverse complement strand
ACTTATCTATTATGCCGTTCACTCAATATGGTATCGTTGAGATTAAAAGCGTAACTGATGCTAAGAATGCAAAGGTTAATGTTCTGAATGGTATTAAAGAGGGTGAGCCTAGCTACCAATGGAAATTAGGCAGTTGGAATAGAGGCAGAGGTTATCCTAAACTTTGTACATTCTATCAAGACCGATTTGTAGTTGCTGCTACTGATAGCAAGCCTAACTTCATATGGTTTAGCCGTACTGGTGATTATCCAAATTTTGGTGTCGAAAAGGTGGAAGGCACTATCACAGATGATAGTGCAATCACCTTGCCGGTTATTAATCGCAAGATGTGTGAGATTCGTCATCTCGTACCAGCTAACGATCTAATCATTCTTACAAGCGGTAATGAGTGGATTGTAAGAGGTGATAAAACCATTACGCCTACCAACTGCAATTTAAAAACACAAACCCAACGAGGGGCCTTATCGTGTGAACCTCAATTCATAGGTAATCGGTGCGTGTTTGTTCAAGAGCGTGGCGGTACTGTTCGTGATATGGGTTACTCTTATGAGAGCGACAACTACACAGGGCAAGACCTTACATTGTTTGTTAAAACATTGGTTAAAGGTCATCTGGCAGTAACAAGTGCTTATGCACAAGACCCTGACAGTATTATTTATTACGTTCGAGATGATGGGCAACTCAACTGTTTAACTTATATCCCAGAACAAAAAGTGTATGGATGGTCGCACTTTGTAACGAATGGTAAATATCGATATGTAGAAAGTGTAGCAGAGGGTGAGCAAGACACAATCTATTTTGTTGTGGATCGTGTGATTAATAATAAGAGTGTGAAATGCATTGAACGTAGTATTCCGTTGTATACAGAAGATAACTCCGATGTGTTCTTAGATTGCTATGTTAAAGTCGCTAATTCAATTAAGACTGATTACATCAACGCACCTCATTTAGTAGGGCAAATGGTAGACATAGTAATTGATGGACAACAGATGCCATCTAGGGTAGTACCACCAACTGGTGTTATTAAATTGGATGGCAAAGCAAATGTAATTACTGTTGGTTTGCCTTACACTACTAAAATTAAAATACCTAGCGTAGAACAACAAATAAACGATGGTACTTTACAAGGCCGAGTTGCTACAGTATCAAGAGTAGTGCTTCGCATGTATAAATCGTTTGGCGGCAAAGTTGGCCGTACATTTGACAGAATGGATGATATTACATTACCACCAAATGAATTGTTTACAGGTGATAAGCCTGTAATCCTACCTAAAATGGGAATAAATTATTCAACCGATACATCGATATGTATTAAGCATAGTGATCCGTTTCCATTTAATTTATTATCGATAACTCGTATTGTTGAAATTGGCGGAGGACTAAGAGATGTTCCGGGACTATAAAATTGACGAAATTGAGCCTACACGGCGAGATAAATTAATTCAGGACCTAGAAGTTAATCTAAGGGCAATAGATGCCATAGAAGTCAAAGAGGTGAATCGTTTATACCCTTTCAAGGATTTCTGTTCCGAAATATGCAAATCTGATTATGATAGCCATGTCGTCGTAGAAGACGATGTGGCTATTTGCGTATATGGGATTGCAAAAGAACCAGTTAACGGAATGTATGGGATATACTTCCTTGGCAATAAAGTATTAGAAAACGATATGCGGTGGCAGATGCGTTTTATCAAGTTAAGCAATCAAGTTATTGCTGAATGGTTAGAGACTAGGGAATGGCTATTTAATTACGTTCACACAACTAACATTAAAACAAAGCGATGGCTCGAATCGATTGGAGCCGTTATTCATCCAACTGTAAAAGTTGGTGATTTAGAATTATTCACTCTCAAGAAGGAGGACTTCATATGTGCTTACCCGCAGCGGCAATCTTAACCGCAGTCAGCACTGGCATAGGGATGATTGCGCAACATCAACAAACAAAAGCTCAAGTTTCGATGTACAACGCCCAAGCACAAGCGGCTGAGGCTAATAAGCGAATATCTGACCGCAAACAAGAACAAATTGCTATGCAACAGCTGCAAGAGCGGGACAAGATGGATAATCGTATGCGTCTTGTAGCCGGTACGAATGCAGCAGAAGCTGGAGCAGGTGGGTTGCAAATGGCAGGGTCCCCATTACAATTAATGGCGTCCAGTTATGATGAGTACAACAAAGACGTCTATAACTGGGAACAGAATAAAAACAATGCCATTTATAACGAATATTTGAATGGTATGAACTATCAGAATGAAGCTAATGCCGCACGTGCTTCCGCTAAAAATGCACGACGTCAAGGCAAATTGGCAATGGTAAGTAGTATTCTTGGCGCCGCATCATCTATGTATGGTATTAAACAACAATACGCAGGTGGCAAGATGAAGACTACATATGGTGGTGACCCTGTAGGGTATACAGATAGAGGCCCAGTCGTAACTGTTAAGCGTGATTATAAAATGAGGTAGGATATGAAATTTGTTAATTATGATCCAACCCAAAAATTAAATACAATTCAAGGTAGCACACAGGCTTCTAGTAATGAAACGGCATATGGTGGTAATGTAAGTGGCTTAAATGCTATGAGTAAAGCCTTACAAGAGGCAACAAATACATGGATGGAAATTGACAAACGAAAAGATTACATCGATGTAACCAATGCTATTAATGAGTTCAATAATAGTACTAACCAACTGTTGAATGATGATAAAGACGGGCTGATGAATCGTAAAGGAATGAATGCTCAATCTATATTGCCTGACTATAATGCCGGTGTAGATAAGATACAACGGGAAATTATGGGTAAATATAAATTCAGAACAAATGATGCTATTAATGCTTTTACGAAAGCTGTGGAAACGTCTAAAACGACTGATTACAATAACATATCCAAATATTCAAGAGGTCAATATGAAACGGCGTTAAGTACAGCTACGCAAAATCAAATTACAAATCTTCGTGATTCTGCTATTCGTTCTGACAACATGGCTGACCAAATGAAAACAATTACATTGATGGGTGATTTGTATAGGTCTACTGGCAAGGAATTGGGACTGGATGATGAACAAATCAATGAAAAAATCCGTGCTAATACAGATGAGACAGGTAAGTATTTACTAGATAGGGCTGTTGCAGAAAACGATTCCACCAGAACAGAAAATCTAATATCGTCATTAAGTGGTGTAGTTAGCGAAAGTGTTTTGACTCCATATAAAAAGATGTCTAATCAAATGAACATCAACAAATTAGTTAATGATGATAATACACATGCTAAGTTGTATCAGATGTATGGACATGATTTAAACTCAGGAATGAGCAGTGCTGCCATGTATGTTAGAGCCAAGATGGAAACTGAAAATGAAGAAGCCATTAAAGGTGGAGTTGGTCAAAACAAACAGTTATGGGATATGGCTGTTTATGCTAATAAAAAATATGGTATTAATACTGAAATTGCATATCGACAATTATATGCAGAAGGTACAGTTGGCGGTGAATTAAGCAGGCTTGCTAGAGAAAATCACAATTACGCAGGTTTAACACAGGTTGAACCAAATGGTGAAGAAAACAAACAGACTGATGGTGGTACAAATTATTATAAAATGTACAATTCTGATGAAGAGTTTGTTGATGATTGGATGAAAGGATATATCATTCCTAATAATGCTATCAATGCACAATCTATAGATGAATATGCTGATAAATTAAAAGCTGGTGGATATTATACGGCAAGCGCAGAACATTATAAGAGCTTAATGAGAAATGCCCCAATGTCTAGCGGCGGCAGCCCTAAGTATTCCGAAGACCAAATTAAGAAAGCAGAAGAAGAGGCTAGGACGGCATATAAAAATTATTTTACGTTGCAAGAACAAACTAGAAAGATTGCTATTAATGATCGTTTACAATCAGGTCAAATAATCTTAAATCAAAAAATAGCCAATGGCGATGTAAGCGGTGCGTTCCAATATGCACAGGTTCAACTAGCAGGAGCAACTACTCCAGAAGAGCAAGAATATTGGAGTGGTAAAATGGCTAGCGAAAGACCGAAGCTAGATAGAATTTATGAAAAAAGTTTGAAGATGACGGCACAAGAAAAATGGGGAATTAAGCAGTACGCTAAATCTCACACTTACGAACAAACACGAGCATATGCAGAACGTGTATTGCCTAATAAAATCATGGATGATGAACTTGATGCATCATTACTTGAAATCGATGATAACAATAAGAAAGCTAGCAACATTGACTTAACTCCATATGAATATAAACTTGCTACAGTTATGCCAGAAGACAAAACATTGGCAGGCAGTTTTAAATATGGTGTTAAACAAGAAATGGCCGGACGTATTGAAGAATTTAAGGTTAAACATCATAGACCACCTACAGATGCGGAAAAAGATGAAATCTTCGATGCTGCAGTCGCAACAAGTACATTACGTAGTACAAGCAAACCATTCTTTGGTGACGGAGACGATTATTCCGCAACAATTAGTGGTGCAAGTAACCAAGCTATAGGGATTATTCATGCGGAACCTATTGGCAATCATTATATCCGAGTAACCTATAAAGATGGTTCTACTCAAGACATTTATGAATCAGAATATAATGCATTACAACGGAGATATACAAATGGCTGATATTAATCAAAAAGAACGTGAGGAATTTCAAGCGTTAATACATGGATACGGACAAGGCCCACGTTCCTTTACGGCTAATGCCGGTATACAGTCTAGTCCAGTAGGTGGGTTAACACCAGTTGGGCAAGCTATCGGTTCAGGAATAGACACCGTATCAAATATTGCAAAAAGCACAGCGGATGCATTATCTACAATTGCTAATACTCCTACTAGCATTAAAAATGCAGATGGAACGGAAACAATTTCCCCATTCGGGCAGCAAGGTAATGCATTTCAAGCGATAGGTCAACTAGGACAATCTTTACCTAATGCTTTGCCTGCTAGTTTTGTTAGTAACACAGACCGATTATTTTTATATAACAATGATCAATTACGTGCTAATGAAGCTTTGCGAATTGCTAAGACTTTAAATATTGGTGCAGATACAGTCATGTTTGGCGATGATAGAGCCTTTGAACGTGCTGATTATTTGTCTAGACGTGCTGAACGTGGCCAAGTTTTACAAGATATTTATGATGAGTTTCCAGAACTCTATAAAGTTAAATATGGCTCGCAAGCTGAAGGTATTCAAGCATTAAACAATATCGAATCAATCAAGAATACAAAAGGTATATTTGATTCATTACAACAAAGCATTTGGGCAATGAATGACCAGATGAAATTAGGCGATGTTGGCTTCGCCTTAGCTTATGAATCTGACCCACAAAAGATTAGCGAATTAACGGCTGAAGTTAATCGATTACAAAATAACTTGCAAAATTATAGACGTCCAGATGGTGGCAGTCCTTTACAAGAGGTATTGGGTTCAACTGCTAGTCAAATCTATATGATGGGTAAGCAAGGCGGTGCAGGTGCTATTGTAGGTGGTATAATTGGCGGTATTGGTGGCGGTGTAGTTAGTGGTGGCTCTGCTGCTATACCTACTGCAATGACTGGCGCTAAATGGTTAGGTTCTGCTGATATGGCATACGAGATGTATAAGATGTCATTTGGCAATAAATATCTTGAATTGATTGGTAAACGTGACCAAAAAGGTAATCGAGTATATTCCAATGAAGAAGCAAAAGAGTATGCCATGTCATTTGCGGCTATCGATGCCAGCATTGAATTTGTGGCGACTCGTACAATCGGTAAAGCAGCAACTAAAATCGCTCCTAAGTCCGCACTTGCTAGTGCCATTTCAAGAGGAACTACTAATGCAGCTGAGACATTTAATCGTGGTATTGGCGTAACTGCTGCACAAGTGGCTAAGTCTTCCATTAAAGCTGGCGCTCCAGAACTATTTGAGGAAGGCCTACAAGATGTCAATGAAAAGTTGCAGCATAATTTGTGGCGTAAATCGAATGATCAAGAGGGACCATATTCTGCAGGTGATATGTTCGTAGGTGCCGGTGAAGCTATGTGGCAAGCACTACCTGCTGTTGTTGGATTTGGCGTAATTGGTGGTGGCATTAGTGGTGCCCGCACAATGAAAGCTTTTAAAGACTTTCAAAAGTTATCTCCAGAAGAACAGCACATGGCTGTTATGGAAGAACAAAATCGTAATGGACATGTTATTATGCAGAACCTTAAAAACGATGCTGCCGCTAACAATTTGGCAAAAGAAAACCCTGAGTTGTATGGAAAAATCGTACAAGCTCAGGGGGATAATATAGGCGTATCTACCGCTTATATTAATGTCAATGAAATGGCTGAAACCGAAGAAGGTCAAGCGGCTATTCGTAATATGGTAGATGCTGGATTGGTAACACAAGAGAATGTAACTAAGGCGATTACGGCTGATGCTCCGATTGAAATTCCTATCGGGTCTTATGCGCAATTAAGTGGTGGCTTATCTGAAGAAACTGTTAAGGCATTAGAAGAATCCTCTTACTTTACACGTGGTGGTCTTTCTATGAAAACACTTGAACGTGCAAAAGAAGAAGTCCATGCTATGAAAGACCTTGTTAAAGATGATACTGGAAAACGTGCAAAGCATGTTAAGGAAGATATTATCCGTAGCTACTTTGATGAAGTATCTGATGTAGATAAAGAAATGCTCGATGTGGTTCTTGCGGATCCGACACATATTAAACAAACGTTTAATAATGTGTATAAGGAACTTACTGAACAGTACCGGGAACAATATACAAGTGATTTCGATGCTATGGATATCGATTTAGAAACGGCACGTACTACTGGGGTAAATCCTACATGGTTAGGCGATAGCAAAGCACCACGTTCTAATGCGGAACGCAGACGAATGGCATATCAATCTAGCCTTGCTCGTACCCAAAGTACATTAGCTGATAATCCAGAAGCACTTAACCAAGCAGGTTCTCATTATGCTGATATGGAGCATACACTCCAACAAATTGAATCGCTAGAATCTATGCGAGATACATTATTTGAACTTGCAGATAATGACATCGCTTTACGTATGCAATTATCCAAATCCGGATATGAAGTGTATCAGTCTTTAAAATCCATAATGAGCGATGCAACTGTTGACCGTAAACAACGTGATACGGCAGAAGCCAATGCATTGCTCATGGCACAACATGCTGATATTATGGCACAATACATGCGACAAATGGGCCGTGGTGGTTCTACTGCTATGGATTATTTCCGTGATAGCGTGCGTATCAACATGAATGCTAAATTAGAAAACCAAAAAGGGTATAATCAATTAGATCAAGATGCAAGACTTAAATTAAGTATTGATAAGAAAAAGTGGAGTAGAATTATAGATAATATTTCATCTTATAAAAGATCTGATTTAATTAGCGTTATGGACACTCCAGCTGTACTGCAACTCGTAGGCGTTAAGGATTTGCCAATCAAAATGTATGTTTCTAAATATTTTGATATGAAAACAGGTGCTGGCAAAAACAATCAACATAAGACAGTTACTAACAAAATGTGGAAACAATTGCCTAGTGCATTGGTAGACCCGATTGCAATTTTCCCATCTAAAACAGTTAATGGTTCGATTGTGGTTATGACAGAAATTACAGATAGTAACAAAAAGCAAAGTATTGTTGCTTTGGAATTATCAGCTAGTGTTGCAAATAATATTACAATTAATAGAATAAAATCTTTTTACCCTAAAGATAATGCTAGTGCAAACACGTGGTTTTATAATAATTTTTCAGATAAAAACAATCCACCACTCTATATAAACGAACAAAAAACCACTAGATGGTTTACAAGGAACGGGCTCCAATTGCCTTACCAAGTAAACCAATCTAGTGGTTACTTTAATAAAAGTATACCAAATGAAAATGATTTAAGCAACTACAGAAACGCAAATAGTAATATTTTTTATCAATCAGCATGGCATGGTTCACCACATGATTTTGACACATTTGATTTAGGTGCTATTGGTACTGGTGAGGGTAATCAAGCACATGGCTGGGGTTTGTATTTTGCTAAAGATAAGAAAGTATCTGATTTATATAGACGTGAATTATCTTTAATTCATGATGTTGATAAAGGTACATTATTTAAAGTTGATGTTCCAGATACTAAAACAATGATTGATGAACAACAGTCATTAAATATTTTAAGTAAAGAAACAAAGCAAAGTTTAAACGCAGCAATTAATGCATTGCCAGAACAAGAAAAAGAAGTATTTATCAATGAATATACAAATAGTCCTTTGTTTAACCATTATGCTAAAAAAGGAATCGATGAGTTAGGTAGTAAGTTTAATCAACTAGATACTGAGTACAATTTACTAAAAGATAAGTACCTTGATAAATATATCGAGGGAGAACTTAACACAATTACTCAGAGAACTATAAATAGATTAGCTGAAAAATATAACATTGATTTAAAGGCACTGAAAGAAAACCCAGATAGTATAAAAGATGTAAAAAATCAACTAGATACTATGTGGTTTAATGCTTTTACAGAATATGGTATGGCTAGTAAAAAGTATAGGGAAATTTATTGGGGTAAGTATAAAGAAGATTTTTCTACACTATTAAATGATAGTGGTATAAATGGTAGAGATTTTTATCTGGCATTATCTAAAGCCTTAGGGGGTGCAAAAAAAGCATCAGAACATCTTAATGAGTATGGCGTTAAAGGCATTACTTATGTTGGAGAACAAGACGGACGATGCTATGTAGTGTTCGATGATAAAGCAATTAAAGTCATTGAAAAGTATAACCAATCTATAAACGGCATGACCGAAATCATGAAAGATGGTGAACGCATTATCAGCATTTTCAAAACTGCAGATAGAAGTACATTCTTACACGAAATGGGTCATGTATTCTTTGATGATATTCAAAAGCTAGCATCTATGGAAAATGCCCCAGAGCAACTTGTTCTAGATTGGAACAAGTTGAAAGAGTGGTCTGAATGGGATGATGCGCAAGGTGCTGACAATACAAAGGCACATGAAAAGTTTGCTCGTGGATGGGAAGCATACCTTCGTGAAGGGAATGCTCCTACAAAAGGATTACAACGTGTATTCCGGATGTTCTCAAAGTGGTTAACTCGTATCTATCGTGCGGTGACACGACTAGGCGGATTGCCACCTAAGGAAATACAAGATATCATGGCGCGTATGATCGCTACCCAAGAAGATATAGATGCCTACACAAAAGAACAGGCACTTGAACAATTTGAATCTAGCAAGTTATTTACACAGCTCGATGAAGCTGAACAAGCAAAGGTTCAAGGATATATTGCCGACGTCGGGGAAATGGCGAAAGAACGTGTCATGAAGCGGTATATGAAGGAATTGGAAAGTCGTCCAATCAAAGAATGGAACGATGAAAAAGATTCTATTCAAGCTGATATCGAAAAGCGTTTAATGGAGCAGTACCCAATATACAAAGACCATCAACGCTATAATGCATTCGGTAAAAATGCATTAGCCAATACTCGATACGGCACGCTAAAAGAATTAGAAACTGCTGAACGTGAGCAAACCGGATTTACGTTTGACGAAGCTGTTAATCAGGCTATGGAATCTGCCGAGCAGGCATTCATTGAAGATAACCATATTGGCAAATCTAATATAGAAATTGCTGAGGAATGGTTATTATCTTCAGATGGTCAAATGAAATTAACTGAAGAGGAAGCTAAAATCATTAAGTCACAAACCAATCGTGACCTTGCTAAAAACTGGGAACTACTCGACAGGTTAAATCGACTTGACCCTAATTCAGAAACAATTGAATCTGATTTAGAGCCAATTGCAAAACGAATAATTGGTGACAATGAAAAGGTTGCTAAAGAATTAGGTGTTGTATCAAAAGAACTTGATTCCGCTCAAGACCGTATTGAAAAGCTAAAAGCACAATTACAAGAACGTATTAATAATGTACGTGCTATCCGAGATAGTGGTGTAGGTGTGATAAGTGATTATATGAACCGTGCTAGACAGGAATTAGGCGATTTGACCTTATCCCAAGCTAGCCAGTATAAGAAGTATCAAAATCAAGCCATTCGAGAAGGTAAACGTGCTGACAGGGCGTTGGCAGTTAATAAACTGGAAGAGGCTTTACAAGCTAAACAATTGCAACTTCTAAATCAAGCGAGGGCTCGTGTTGCGTTTGACAATGCACTCCGCATTAAGAAGTTAAGGACCAAGTTGATTGATAACCTCAACAGAATGACACGCCCTAAAAATCCGATTACTATTGAACCTAATATGAGATATTTCTATGCGCACATGGCATACCAAATGGGACTTACTAAATACGACGGACTGGAACCAGTAGATGGGTTTGATATGAATGCTGTTATTAATGCATTAGATCCTGATGCGGATATCCTAGGTGACAAAAGTATTACATTCCTTGACCCATGGATTGTACAACTATTTTATGGTAAAACACCTATGTCATTTAAAAATCTAACAATGAGTCAGTTGAACACACTGGAAGAATTAATGACAGGCATGTATAAGAATGGCCGCAACGCTTATAAAGGCTCTACCATTCTTAATGATAAAGGTGAATCGATTACATTTGATGATGCAGTAGATGGCATATTAACGGAAGCAATCGATACATTTGGCAAAATTAATGGGAATGTATTTAACGCACAAAACAATCAAACTGGTTTGGAAGCCGTTGCAGGTCTTATTAATAAAGGCAATTTATCATTGCTCAAGGTTGAAACATTCTTACGCCGATTAGGGCCAGATGCTGTGAAATATATCTATAATCCGATTAGCCGTGCAACACAAGCTTTTAATGAACGCAAGGAAGTGTCCATGCGTAGATTGGCAAAAGATGTATCCTCTGTGTATGGTAAGCGTGAATTATTTAACATCCGAAATAAGCATATGTACGATGTTGGGGAATTGCGTAATCTAACCAAGGAACAGGTTATTGTATTAGCTTTGAATTGGGGTACAGAACGTAACAGACAACGGGCAATGGAAACGGCCAAGGTAACTGAAGTTGAAATGGAAAAAGCCTTTCAAGAAATCCTCACCGATAAAGATTGGGAATTTATTATTCGGACATGGGACCACATTAACTCCTTCTTTACTGAACGTAGCAAAGTTCAAGAAGAACTTTATGGGAATCCATTGAAGAAAGAAGAAGGCATCACATTCACTATTGGTGGTAGAACTATCGTTGGACAGTATTACCCAATTGTGTATAATCCAGAAGTCAATGCAAGTATATCTGATAAGGAAGTCGAAGATATTGCAAAAACTATGGTTAGTAGTAATGCGATATTAGGAACTGGCATGAGCGCTACTAAAAGCCGGTTAGATGTAGTCAAGGATAAATCATTATTACTAGACTTTGATGTCATTTCTAATGCGATTACTGAGTCAATCAATCATATAACTATGCGAAAAGCTGTGACGGATGTAAATCGATTAGTAGCCAATAGAGAGTTCCAAAACTATATTGTTGAGAAATTTGGAATGAATTCCTATCAATTCTTGCGAACTTGGGTTCGTGATAATTGGAAGGATGAAGCGGCTAAGATGGATGATGTTGGTAAAATTTTAATGTTCCTTAAACATAATGCAACAATGGCTATTATGGCTGGACGTGCATCAGTTGCTATACAAAATGCCTTAAACATTCCTGTTGCTGTATATCGTATTGGTGCGGGCAATGTAATTCGTGCTGTTAATCATGCAGGAGTAGGATTCTATGGTCATGGTACAGAAACCTACAATAATACTCGTGATTTTGTTATGGAGCAATCCATATTCATGAGGGAACGTATTCAAACTTTAGATAAAGACCTTAAAAAGGGATTAACCATCCAAGGAAAGGGGCTCCGCATTAATGATAAGAATATCGGTGGGTACAAGTTTGAAAAAGGTGCTGAAATCCGTGATGAAATTAATAACATGGGATTCCGATTGCTCACAGAAACAGACTTCGCATTATCCATACCAGTATGGAAATTTGCGTATGATCAAAAGGTTGCCGAACTTCAATCTAAGGAAGGGGTAAGTACTGAATGGATTAATCAACAAGCAATTGAGGCAGGAGACAGAGCAGTACGAGATATATTCGGAAGTGGTGATGTTAAAGATGCAGCATCCATTCAACGTTCACGGAATCAATGGGTTCAATTATTTGTTCCGTTTTATTCGTATGCTAATACTTTGTATAATATCATCGCTGAATCATGGTATATAGGCAAAGACAAAGGGGATTGGATGCCTTTTGTAAGAGTGTTATGGTGGGGGATCATATCACAGGCAATTGGTATGACAATTTACAAAGCCATGACAAATGGTGACGATGATGATCCAGAATCTATCGCCAAGTCTTTTGCCGAAGAATTTGTACAACAAGGAACCATGGGTATTCCATTAGTGAGAGATATAGCCACTATGGTTATGAAATTTATTTTAGGAGAACGTCCATACAATAAAGGTAATACCGTAATGGGATTAAGTATCTTTGAGAAATTATGGGATACCGGTCAAGCTATCTCAAGTGACAATAAAGATATTGTTGATGTAGGCCGTTCGCTCAGTCAGGTTTCTAACCGTGTAACTGGTTTTAGTGATACCGTAACCGATGCTTTCTGGACATTGTTGCGTGTAGGGCTAACTGATGCAGATGCCAAGATTGAAGATATATTCATGTCAATTTTGTTAGACAAGCGTTTAAAGACTAAAAAAGAAAAGAAGAAGAAAAAATAAAAGTAAGGACTACCTAGTTTTAGGTAGTCCTCTTTATATGCAAAGAAAGGCGGGATATTGTGATTCCACAAGTCAACAATCCAGTTGTTCAATATCAATGTGATGGGGTTAACAAGACTTTTATTTGGCCATATGACTTTAACAACATAAAAGACATTAACCTTATTCTAGTTGATGGAGACGGACGGCAAACAGCGCAAACAGGGAACATCTTATATGATGCACAAAATAAAACTTTAACGTATCCAAGTATTGGTGAACCATTGCCAGCAACTTATAAAGTTGTTTTAGTCAGACGTACACCAATATCACAAACTACAGAACTAGCCAATAAATGGCCATACAATCATATTGAAGGTATGGGTGATAAAGTCATTCTAATTCTTCAGGAAATGAAAGAACAATTAGATCGCACATTACAAATTAATGTAGGCGCTGATGAAGACCCAAATCAAGTAACACGTGATATTGTAGATAACTCCATTGAAGCTGCTAAAAAAGCAATTGCAGCTGCATCTACGGCAGAGGAAAAAGCCAATGAAGTGCAAGACAATGCAACAAAGCTAACAGCCATTAACGACAATATTAATGCATTATCTCAAACGGTAGATGATAAATTAGCAACTGCAAATACAGCGCTTATACAAAGTGCTGATACGTTTGAGAAAACACAAAAATTAGCAGATAACACAAAGGCATATGCGGCACAAACAGAAACCGATAAGAAAAATATCAATGATTTAGTTGCAAAAGCTGATGCCATCAAGAGTGATATTAATAATAAACAAATAGCTAGTGTAGGTAATGCCAAGAAAGCGGAAGATGCAGCCAAACGTGCAGAGGTAGCAGCTGCTAAAGCTGAAGAAATAGCAATACCCGGTGGCAAAGGGATTGTAACCAAATCTGAAGCCGATGCTAAATACATCGGAAAAGAATCACTAAATGGTATTGTGTCAGTTAAAGACTTCGGAGCAGTTGGCGATGGCGTCACCGATGATACGGCTGCATTTAAACGTGCTAATGATAATTTGGCTAATAAAATTTTATTAGTGCCAAATGGTCAATACAAACTAACTGAACATTTAACCTTTAATACAGTGGGTTCAGTTATGGATATGGGTGTATACACCAATATCAAGCCGTATTATCCAACAGAAACACCAATGCTAAAAGGCGCATCAAACATAGCGTTTGTAAAAAATATTACTTATGATGCGGAAGTGAACCAATGCCAAGGGTTTACTTACAATTCTAAAAAGAATGTATTTGTACTTGCCTGTATTAATGGTGAAGGTACTAATCAAATTCTTTACGAGCTTAACCCAGACACTTTTGAAAAAGTAGGTGCTTATAAATTTACGGATTCTGAACGCCTAGGGCATTGTAATACGATGACATATAATCGGTATACGAATAAGATTTACATCGCAAATGGGCTAAAAAATGGCAATAATTTGACGGTTATGAATGCCGATACTATGACAATCGAAAATACTATTACATTGCAAGAAAAGGTATTCAACATTGACTATGATCCGATTACAAGGACTTATGTATCCATTGTACCTATTGCAGGTAACCAAAGAGTACGAACTATCAATTTGTATAATGATGAGTTCAAAAAACTCAAAACGTACCAAGTCGATTATATCTATCCGGACATGAATAATAACGGGGCCTTTATGCTAAACGGCGCAATCATGTCCGCAACGTTAGGAAGTCTTGTAGAGTGTACACCATTCGGTACAGTTAAACAGATCATTGAAATCAATCGTGAAACGGAAATCGAAGACATCGCTTACTACAATGGCAAGTTCTATTTTTCAGTACTAACTCAAAAGCCAAACAGACGTCACCAAGTAGATATTTATGTAGGTGACCCAAATTACGACTTTGAAAACTCAATCAATACTGCACGATTAGCAACGCTTGATTATCTCAAACTAGCAGGTGGTACATTAAGTGGCGCACTTAAAATGGCTAATAATACCTTAATCGAGGGTTATAAACCTGACGGACATGGTGTTGGTATGGCTAAGGTATCTACTAGCGGTAACGTAGAACTTGGCGATAACTCCGTTAATACGTTTGTTAAAGGTAAGGAATTTAAACACTATGATGGTACAGATAGTTTCACAGTACTTACCACCAAACATTACGGAACGGCAATTTATAATAAAAAGGATGTAGACGATAACTTTATTAAGAAAACAGAAGTAGACCAGTTGGGTTTTCCGTACTCTAAAGTTGAGGCAGCGACAGATTGGAACACGTTCACAACACAAGGGGCAATAGAAATCAATTTTGATGGCGGTGCCAACAACCCACCACGTAGCCACAAACAAGGGATGCTAATTGTCATGAACTTTGGCAAAGGTGCGATGATAGACCAAACATTCCATGCGTTCAATGGTGAAACATACCACCGAATGTTCATGGCTAATACATGGAAATCTTGGGGCAGGGTTCAAACATCCTTAAATAGCCGATTGAAATTGTGGAGTGCTAATGGTGGAAACGAGGTGTATGTTGAATAATGCCTAATCTAAAAGTTAAGAAAGGAAATGACACATTAACATTTGGACTGACTGATAACTTGCGAGATGTAGGCGATAATCGATTGCCTGTAATTGTTGAGGGCAAAACATACTATGCACGATTGGGGGCGGATAAAACCGCTCTTGTGGTGCAACGTACATCAAATAGTGCTAAAAGTTATGTACAAACCAACCCTGTATTGTTTAATACATGGCGATGGGGAAAGGTACCTTATGACATTAGGGGTACAGAAAAAATGTTTGTGTACTTACCAAAAGGAAAGTATAGAGCGACTGTGCATGGTGGGTATGACAAAACTAATGAATTTACTATAGCTGCATCGCAAGATATTGAGGTTAATGTTTCTACAACAGGTAGAGATAATTATTTAACAGATACTGTTTTCAATATAAATGGATGGAGAGATACTGTAAGTTTAACACGGCATCAATTTACTATAACTATTGAACGAATTGGGGAGTAAGAATGATAGAAGTTGTATTATCGCCTTTCATGGTAGAAGGGTTTAACGTAGCAGAGGCGGTGCGAATATCACTAGCCATATTTACGAGTGTTGTATTGGTATTTGTTGATACATTCTTGCGTGTCTTAGTTGAGGCACGCAATTTTAATTTAGCGACCAATAGAGAACTAACCATTAAGAATATGTTCCTTGCAATTATATGGCGAGGATGGGCGAGTGTTGAAGTCAATGGACACCAACGCAGATTTTTGGTAAGTGGAAAGTTACGAGCAGATATGACTAAAAAATTAGTTAAGTCTTATCCTTGGATATTCCTATTATCATTCATTCTATTAACATTGCCTGATGTGGATATTCCTATGTTAGGTCGCATTGATGTGTTTCTATCTACATTGATGTATCTAGTGCCTATTATGGTTGAATTAGCATCTATCGTAGAAAACATGATAGAACTTGAATTTGTAGAAAGTGCATGGTTTAAACGTGCGATGAGTTTGGTTAAAGAGTTGATAGCGTTCGTAAAATCAATAAAGGATGCGATTAAATGATTGAAAAAATTAGTATTCGTGAGGTGTTAACAATCCTCGTCTTAGGGGCGGTCAATATAATGGCCGTCCTTTATGGTTATAACGAATTGGCCATGAGCATTTCCTCCGGACTCGTTGGTTATTTAGGAGGACGTGAATCAAATAGGAAGGAGCAAAACAAATGGAACTAGGAAAATTAAGTGCTGCGTATGAAAGCAATGGAGACCCAGCTATTGTATCTACAGGCGAGGGAGACTTTGGGGGAATTTCGTATGGTGCTTATCAGTTAGCAAGTAATTGCGGAAGTGTAGATGCGTTTCTTGGTTGGGGCTTGCGTCAAGAAGATGGGTTTTACAAAGATTATGCAAGAGCCCTTCAAGGTGCAGGGCCTATTAACTCCGATGAGTTCATTAGCAAATGGCAAGAACTAGGGACTGTGGATCCTAACGGGTTTATGAAAATGCAGCACGACTACATTAAATATGCTTATTATGATGTGGCGTGTAGTGAATTATCCAATCAATTATTTGATGTCAATAAACATAGCCGAGCATTGCGTGATGTTGTATTTTCTGCGGCCGTTCAATATGGTCCCGGTGAAGTTGTTAATCTTTTTAAAGAGGCAATGCAATATGTTCCGGGTTGGGAGCCTGATTGGAACTTATCTTATGTAAACGACATTAAGTTTGACTGGGATTTAATTAATGGTGCATATGAACAGCGAAAGTTGCATCCATGGAACTATGAAGGTAATCCTAGTTGGTTGCGTGAAAATCTTGTTGAACGGTTCGATGCAGAAAAAGCACAAGCATTAGAAATGTTTACGCAAGAAATGCAAGAAAGGGGTCTATGATGAGCCTTTGGACTTTTAAGGTATTATGTTACCTAAAACGACATAAAATTCTCATAGGGGGGCTAATTTTAATTATTTTAGCCATTGTAGGGGTGTCTATATATAATTCACATCAGGTTGAAAAGCCTGTGTTATTAAAACAGGAACAAGTAAAAGATCCTGTAAAATTGGCTAATGCTATACATATTACCAAAGATGAAGCTCGGCAAGTTGTTTCCAAAATGGAAACTGCTCAACCAGCAGTCACTTATTATGTACAAGCTCGTACGGTAGAACAAGCGGCTAAAGACACGCAGCAAGCTATCAAACGTGATGACCCGACATTACCTAAAGCAGCTACAGAAAAATCTGATAGGACTGCTGTTGTTGCTAATACAGATCAGCAAAAGGTGGACGTTTATAAAATCAACCTAAACAAGAATCATAAGATTAAAGCTGGTGTAACGGTATTAGACAGTAAAGCCTATGAGACTATTGGCTATCAAGCAGGTAAAGTTGAAGTGTTAGCACACTTTGACGGACAGCATTTTAAAGGTGGTAGTGTTCTGTATACAGTAAAGGAATGGTGATCCAATTATCTCCGAGTTGCACGGTTTGCAACAGTCAACTATTAGATGATAGTTAATGGGGGTGATAAAATCAGTACACTATATCTTGATGATGATATGATGCCGTATGCTGATATATTTCTAAAAGCAATTACAAATATTGAAGCCTTAGGATACTCTTTTAAACCTGATTTGTTAATTCACAAATATACTGGTAGAAGCAAAAAGAGATTGGGCACGACATATTGTTATCCAAATGATGATTTTTGTTTAATTGAATTAAGCACAGATAATCATGAAGATGGTATTACTATAGATACGATTTATCATGAATTAGCACACGCCACTATAGAGTGCCATTTCAAAGGGCACGGTAAAGAATTTAGGCAAATACGGAAGAAAATTATTGATGCTTATAATATAGATATTGGCGGTGCGATATTAAAAATGGAGTAAAAACATGGCAAAGACATTTGAATTTAACAACAAGACTTACAATTTTGCAGAAGATATTCAAGTTCCACAAGATGGGTTATTCGAAGCGACACTAGTTGATGAAAATAACCATCGATGTGAAATGGTATTTCGGAATGGCAAATTATTTCGTCTAACTGAATTAGATTAGAAGTAAAAATCGCAAATTTTACCACTGAACATAATATTGAATGGTAAATTACAACAAAAGGGGTACCCAAACGGTACCCCTTATTTTTTTTGCCGTCAAATAAACGTCAAAATTTATATGTTATTCTTGATGATTTTTGCGTATAATCGTACTATGTAAAAACTTGGCCACAATGATTATTACTGAAATTTAATTATATATGTTAAAACACAAAAATTATATGATAAAATAAAAGATATTAACAAAACCCATAGTAACCATTGATATTGCTAGGATTTTATTTTATTCATCAAAAATTCGTCAAAAATAATTACCCAAAAATATTAGCTACACTTTCTGCAGCTTTTATTCTCATCTCATCTGTATAATGAATGTAATTGTGAATAACTGTATCGACCGTATCACCCAGTAGGCTTGCTACGGTCTTAACATCGACATTGTTTGATAACAATGTAGTAGCGTATGTATGACGAAAAGCGTGCATTGATTTTTCTGGGATGTATTTATGTAATATCCTATTCGGTGTAGTAGTGTTACTTCGTTTAAAATTAAATAACCGATCTGTTGTACATACATCTTTGTACACTTTTAATATTTCGAGTAATGCAGGTGGTATAGGGATAGTCCTTATTCCATTAGTTGATTTTGTATAGGAGAAATCAAATTGATTATTTCCTAGTGCCACCCATTGTTTGTTTATCGAAATTGTTTTATTATCGAAATCAATATCACTCCATGTTATGGCTATTATTTCACCATATCTCGCACCTGTATATCTAGCTACCATAAACAACACATAATAAAGGTAGTTGATGTTTTCTAAATCATCTAATCGTTGCAATTCCTCAGTTGTAATAACAGATACTTTTTTTACATCACGTTGTTTAAGTGGCTTTATTGGTTTACAAGGGTTTTCACGAATTACTTTATATGGCGATATAGCATAGTTAAATATCATGTTTAACACTCTATAAGCAAGGTTTATTGTTGCAATTGCATATATAGATTTGTTGAATTGATGTAGTATATCTTGCGTTGTAATTGTTGAGAGTTTTTTATCTTTTAGTGCATCAACAACATTTAATGCATTTTTATATGTAATTAATGTGTTCTTAGTTGAATTAATGCGTTCGTTAATAAATATCTCAAAAAACTGAATAAGCGTTATATCTTTTAGACTGTCATCAAGTGGATTGGTGACAGTCTTTTTTAATTCATCAATAATTATTTGTCCATAGAGCTTTGCTTCTCTTTGAGTAGCAAAACCCTGTTTGGATTTTTGCCTCCATTTTATACCGTCTTTATAGCTGACAATTATTTGGTAACCTTTGTCTTTTTTACGAATGGTAAAGTTGTATTGCATGGTTACACATCCTTACTATTGACCACGTGATAAAAGAATTCCTCATCGATATCTTCATCTAATTCTCTATCATGAGCGATCCGTTCTATCAAATTGATATGTTCTTTAGAATAAAAGTCATCGTGTTTAATATGTCCTAATTCGTGTAGTACACTAACTCGTTGAGCATCTAATGGCTTATTTAAATTAACCAGTATTGAATGACTGCCATCTTCATTAAGACGTACTACTGCTGTTTGTGTTTTCTTTAATTGCGTATAGATCAAGTTAATAGACATAACAACGCTCTCCCTTTTTAGTCAATGTTTAATCTATGTCATTTTCCCAATGTATTTTATCGCGACCGGTAATGTGAAAAAATAATTTATGAATTTCTTTCTTTATTAAATACCATAGCCCAATTGCGGTAATGGTGGATTGAATAAACATTGCTATAAATACAGCGTAAAAATCTTTTGTAAATGAATAAATCAATGTGGCAATAAATCCGGCGATAAAAATAGAAAAGAAACATGGAATTTGCGCATAATTTATACAATATTGAGTTATTTCATCTTTTTGATAATTGCTTAACATGATTATCTCCCTTCACGTTTCTTTAATCCCTCAATTAAATTAACAACAAAATCAATATCATCTTTTGACATATCTTCAGCTGCATCAAACAACAATCGCATGTCTGGATTATCCTTTAATTTATTGGCGTATTCCGCTACTTCAGGATCTATATAATATGAATCATTTACATCTGACTTATCTTCAATTAAATCTGATTTTTCAACACCAAAGTAATGAGCTAACTGTTCAATTTTGTTCATTCTAGGCATCTTAGTCCCGTTAACCCATGTTGAAACAGTTGATTTGTTTAATTTCAAATCAGCTACTAAATCCGCTTGTGTCTTTTTGTTTGCTGCTAATAAATTGCTAAGGTTTTGAGCAAACACTCTCTTGTAATTAGAATCCATAATAAACTCCTATTCTCCTCTCCTGCGTATCTATATATTAATACTTAAAGTAGTAAAACACAATACTATTTTATAAAAAAGTTTACTTTTAGTATTGACATTCTACTTTTAGTAAACTATACTAATAATCAAAGGAAGGAGGGATACATTGAAGCGATTGAAAATTTCTTTAAAAGCTGCGAGAGTTAACGCAAATCTATCACAAGAAGAAGTAGCAAGGAAAATGAAGAAATCTAAGGTTACAATCAATAACTGGGAAAATGGAAAAACAGAAATTGATTATGGGAATTTGAATGAATTGTGTCGATTATATTCTGTCACCATGGATGATATTCTTTTACCTTATTAGTCTACTTTAAGTAGAAAAGGAGATGAACCATGCTAGTACAAAATCAAAAAGACCTGTTAGTAGCAAACAAAGTCTATGGAAACACATCAACTGCATTCGGTTGGGCTGGTCGTAATGCTGAGTATGCACAATATTGGAGAAAGATTATTAGGGAATACTTTGCTAAACGACATGTAAGTAAGTTATACAGAAAGGCTATTCACAACAAAATCAAAGAATGTCGTGAAGCAGATAGAATGGCAAAAATGGAGGCACATTATGCGAGAAATTAAAAATGCTTTAAAAATTTACTTGTTAAGAGTAATGGAGACAGATTCTGTGCCACAGGCACTTCCCGAATTAATCAAACAGTATGAAGCACTGGATGAAAAATATCCGGATTCAAAAGGAACGATATCTCCAGTTGAAGAAGCGCCATTCGACTTTGAAGATGCTCTTTTACAACATGTTAATGCAATTACACAAGCTATAAGAAAGCAAAAGATGTTAACTGGCAGTAGTTTTGATTTAGCCATCTATAGTTCTTGTACAGTTCTTAATGAAATAGATAATAGCGCTACTCCAGTCAAAAGCACACGTGTTATTTATGTGGATGAATAGAAATGGAACCTGTTGTTTATACAATAAAGGACGTTGCAGAATTGCTCCAATGCAGCGAAAGCAGCGTCAACAATCTTAGGGAGCGTGGCATCCTACGTGAAGTAAAAGGGCTTCCGGGCGTCCGCTTCAATAAAAAAGAAGTCGAGGCGCTAGTAGGGATTGTGGATGAATACAGTCCACTACAATACAGAAAGTTAGAAAAGGAGCGTAATGAGCTTTTACAAGAAAATGAAAAGTTAAAAATGAGTATACGAAAAATAACCAGTGATTTACTGGTTATGGTAGAAGGGGAGTTGAAGTTGTGATTATTGCTTTAAAATGGGCTGCTTTTATATGGATTATCGGATCCATGGGAAGCCTAGAAATTGATAGAATTGGTTTTTTCCAGTTTTTATTACAAATCATTATTGGCGGACTAGTTTGGGTGTGCGCTAATGTGTATGAAAAAGAAAACGCCCGCTAACCGGCAAGCTAAACGGGCGCAGGCAAATTATACCTAAGTTAATTATAGCATGGAGGAGAAATGAAACGCATTGAAATCTTAATAGATGAAGCTAATCCAGATAAAAAGATAGGTATTAGTTATAACAAAAACAGTTTTGAAAATAATGAAGAAGTATTAGCAGTACTCCTTGGTTCAACAATTGGATTTGTTAAAGAAAATGTACCAAATAATAACAAAGTCTTATATCTTCAAGTTTGCATCGGAACCATGCAAACATATCAAAAGCAAATTATCTTTGACGAACGTTATAAAGATATGGATAGTAAAAATCCATTTTATGACATCATTCAAATTTTAAAAAGTAAGGAGTAAACAAATGAATGAAAAACAACAAGTCTTAAATCTAACTAATATTTGTGATGGAAAGTTAGAAGCTGAATTTGAGGAAATGTACAAAGATGCATTACGAAAAATCTCAAAAGGTCAGAAAGCTAAAATCACTATTAATATTGAAATGTTACGAGTTCCAGATACCGATACCATCGTAGAACTTGGTTACAATATTAAATCAACATTACCAGCTATCTCACGTCGTGCTATTGGTTCTTATGCGGACGACTTCACAGTAAAAGTTGATGTCAACGAAAAGCCGCAATTAGAAGTCCTAACATTTAATTCAACTACTGAAAAGAGAGGTTAACACAATGGAAGAAAAATTTAACTTGAATGTACAAACAGAAAATGGTGAAGTAATTATTCGTCATGGTGAAGCCAATGACGTATTTCAATATAACGGATTTAGATATGAACTTAGTAGCGCTGAATCATTTGTTAAAGGTGTAAAAGCTAAGGGAGACCCTAAAATATCTGTTATTACATATTCAGACAAAAAGGTGGTAGCAGTAACAGACTGCACTATAACATATCGTACGCAAGACAAAATTGTATACGCATTTCAAAAAAGCGAACAGTTTAAAGAATGGAATTCCATCTTTGGTCTAAGTTTAACGCAAAAAGAAATGCTTGATTTACTCCGAATTCATGAACATGAAATCGAAGATTACGAAAAGCTTTTAATTGCTGTTAGAAATTTCAAATACGTAACACAAACGGAAGGCGATTTTACTCGAACTGATGATGATAACTATGTTATGAGCATCAAAGTAAAAGAAGCTGAAGGTACTTTAAAGATGCCTCGCTTTATCTTTGTAAACATGGTCATTCTTAACGAAAGTCAATTCACTCAAAAAATTGAAGTGCAATTAGACATCATTAAACCTAAAGACGAAGGGGATAAATTATCGTTCAAGTTATCTTGCCCAATCATGAATCGTTATGTTAAAGACGCTATCAAATTTGAAACCGATTCAATTAAATCTGAATTAACCAATTACTTGTTATTGGCTGGTACTCAAGAATAAGGAGCAAATGCATGGGAGAATCAATCAAAATTAATTCATTTGAATTAGAAAATGTAAAGCGTGTTAAAGCTGTGTCTTATGAACCATCACCTAATGGATTAACCATTATTGGTGGAAAGAATGGACAAGGGAAAACATCTATCCTTGATGCCATTGCTTGGACACTAGGTGGTGCAAAATTTGAACCATCTAGTGCGGTGCGTGATGGAAGCTACAACCCACCTAAATTAGAAGTTAAATTATCTAATGGACTAGTTGTTACACGTAGTGGTAATAGCAGCACATTAAAAGTCGTTGATCCAGAAGGTAAAAAATCCGGTCAACGTATTTTAGATGGATTCATTGGACAATTAGCCTTAGACCTTCCTAAGTTCATGGAAATGAGTGATAAGGAAAAAGCAAATGAACTTTTGAAATTATTAGGCGTAGAAGACGAATTAAATAAACTCGAAGGTAAACACCAAGAGGTATATGCAAAACGTCATTCTATAGGTCAAATTGCCACTCAGAAAGACAAGTACGCTAAAGAGTTAGTAGGTTATGATGATGTTCCACTCGAACCGATTAGCGCATCGGAACTTATCCAACAACAACAAGCCATTTTATTAAAGAATGCTGAAAATCAAAAAAAGCGGAACAATGTTTCTGCTATTCAAGCTCAAATGGTTACCATCAACAACTTGGTTGATGAAACGCAAAAGAAGATTGAAGAACTGCAAGCTAAGCAAGCGCAATTAGCTGAAGATTATGATATTGCAACAACGGCAGCTAAAGACCTTGAGGATGAATCGACGGCTGAACTCGAGGAGCAAATCAAAAATGTAGATGCCATTAATCAAAAGGTACGTGCTAATCAAGAACGTGCAAGAGCATTACAAGAAGCTGCTGATTATAAAGCAGATTATGACAACTTGACTGGTGAACTTGAAGCCATCAGGGAAGATAAAAATAAACTGCTTGAATCTGTACAAATGCCATTATTAGGATTATCCATTCAAGATGGCGTCCTTATCTACAATGATCGTCAATGGGATTGCATGTCCGGTGCGGAACAGTTAAAAGTAGCTACAGCGATTGTTAGAGCTTTGAATCCTAAGTGTGGTTTCGTACTTATGGATAAACTCGAACAAATGGATGTAGACACTATGAAAGAATTTGGGGCTTGGCTTGAATCGGAAGGTCTACAAGTCATTGCCACTCGTGTTACTAATAACCAAGATGAATGCTCCATCATCATTGAAGATGGACACATTAAAGGTGAAGAGTACAGTAATGTGGCAACACCAGTTAATGAAACTAAAAATGAATGGGGGGATTTTTAATGAATATTACGACAGGTAAACGAAAACGAGCTCAGAAGGTCGTTGTGTATGGTACTGAGGGCATTGGTAAAACAACCTTTGCTAGTCATTTCCCCTCGCCTGTATTTATTGATACAGAGGGCAGCACAGACCATTTAGATGTGGCTCGTACAGATAAGCCTACATCATGGCAAATGCTTATTTCCTTTGTTAAGGAATTTGCAACAATGCCGGGTTTTTATCGGACTTTAGTCATTGACACGATTGACTGGGCGGAACAGTTATGTGTTGAGTACATCTGTGCTAAACATAATAAATCTGGGATTGAAGACTTTGGGTATGGTAACGGATATGTATTTGTCCGTGAGGAAATGGGCCGCTTCTTAAATCTACTTGATGAAGTTATCAACGCAGGTATGAACGTAGTACTTACTGCTCATGCTCAAATTCGTAAGTTTGAACAGCCAGATGAGTTAGGCGCATATGATCGCTTTGAACTGAAACTTGGCAAAAAGACAGGCAGTCAAACTTCTCCACTTATTAAAGAATGGGCGGATATGGTACTTTTTGCCAATTATAAAAACGAAATCATCACTACTCAAACAAATAAAAAGAAAGCAACCAATGGGAAGAGGTTAATGTATGCAACACATAACCCTGCATGGGATGCTAAAAATCGTCATGGATTACCAGATATGATGCCATTTGAATATAGTCAAATCGCTCATGTTATTCCAGATGATGTACTACCAACTGCTGCAGCACAAGAATTAGCACAAGCTGCTAATAATGAATATGCTCCAGAGGTAATGAATGCTACTAAGGAACAAATTGGGGAAGTTACTACAACACAACCTGTAACATCACCACAGGAAGCTGTTGATACCAACAAAAACGAAACACCATTAATTGAAACAGCTATTCCTAAACCATTAAAAGACTTAATGGTTAAAGATGGTATCACATTAGAACAAGTTCAATCAGTAGTTATCGCTCGTGGTAAATATCCAGCTGGTACACCATTTGAAAATTATGATCCAGAATTCGTTAATGGATGGATTATCCCATTCTGGCCAAATATTGTTGAAGCAATTAAGAAAGGAAATTAATTATTATGACAACACAAAGCAATTTTGAAACATTCGGTAAAGCAGAAGAAGTATATTCATTTGACCAACCTATTTTAGCGGAAGAACGTGAATATACGTTACTTGAAGCTGGTTCTTATCCATTTGTAATTACTAATGTAGAAAAGAAATTCTATGAACCAAAAGAAGGTAGCAAGTTACCATCTTGTCCACAAGCTCAAATTACCCTCGAAGTAGATGGTGGTCAGCAAGGGAAAACAAAATTAATTCACAATTTGTTTTACACAAAGTCAACCATTTGGAAAGTTACAGAATTATTTATGGCCGTAGGTCTTGCTAAGAAAGGTGAAAACTACAATCCTGACCCTGAACAATTATTGGGTAAGTCAGCCATGTGTGAATTATCACAACAAGGCTATGTGAAAAATGATGGTAATAATGGTACTCGTAACGAAATAAAAAAATGTTTTGCAAGTCCTAATGCTCAAACCAATGGATACGGTGCATTCTAATGAAACTTAGACCGTATCAACAACAGGCTGTAGACTCGATATGGCATGAATGGGAAACGGTTAATAAAACATTGTTGGTTCTTCCGACTGGTACAGGTAAAACAATTTGTTTTGCCAAAGTTGCTGAGGAAGCGGTTCGCAGGGGTAAGCGTGTTCTTATCCTTGCGCATCGTGAAGAACTATTACAGCAAGCCTCTGACAAAATTATGAGTGCGTCAGGACTTACAACGGCAATGGAAAAGGCTGAACATACATGTCTTGGACAATGGGACCGCATCATAGTAGGTTCAGTTCAAACATTATGCAAAGACAAACGATTGTCAATGTTCAGTAAAACGTACTTTGATGTCATTATCATTGATGAAGCACATCATGCTGTATCTAGCAGTTATCAAGCTATATTAAATTACTTTGAACAAGCAAAAGTCTTAGGTGTAACGGCTACACCTGATCGCTCAGATATGAAAAATTTAGGACGTGTATTTGAAAGTTTAGCATTTGAGTACACGTTACCTAAAGCTATTCAAGAGGGTTTCTTATCTAAGATTAAAGTACAAACATTACCGCTAACACTAGATATCTCATCAGTTAAGATTTCAACTGGTGATTTTGCTGTGGGAGATATCGGTAGAGTATTGGAACCTTACTTAGAGGAAATAGCCAATAAATTAATGGAATACAGAGATAGAAAAATCGTTGTGTTCTTACCGTTAATTGCTACCAGTCAACGATTTTGTGAAATTCTTAATGAGCGAGGATTTAAAGCAGTAGAAGTAAATGGCAAAAGCCAAGACCGTACAGAAATTACACAAGCATTTGCTGAAGGTAAATATAATGTACTTTGTAATTCAATGTTGCTCACGGAAGGATGGGATTGTCCAAGCGTTGATTGTGTAATTGTATTACGGCCTACTCGGTCTCGTGCCTTGTATTGTCAAATGATAGGACGTGGTACACGTCTTTCACCGGGTAAAGATCATCTATTAATTTTAGATTTTTTATGGCATGTAGAACGTCACGAATTATGTAGACCTGCTCATTTAATCGCTAAGTCAGATGATGTGGCCAAACGCATGACGGAAATTCTTGAAGAAAAAGGAATGGACCTTGAAGAATGCGAAAGGGATGCAGAATCTGATGTATTGGCTCAACGTGAAGAAGCACTTGCAAAAGAACTTGCTGCTATGCGCAAGAAAAAAGCGCAACTTGTTGATCCATTACAATTCGAGTTTTCTATTCAAGCCGAAGACCTTACCCATTATGTTCCAGCCTTTGGTTGGCAAATGAGTGCGATTACGGATAGTCAAAAGAAAACGCTTGAGCAATTTGGGATTAATGGTGACAACATTGAAGATGCTGGCAAAGCATCTATGCTCATTGATAGATTACAAAAACGTCGTGAAGAAGGCTTGTCTACACCTAAACAAATTAGATTTCTTGAAAACAAAGGCTTCAAGAATGTAGGAACATGGAGCAATAACCAAGCCTCTAAGATGATTAGTCGTATTAGTGCTAGTGGTTGGCGCATTCCTAAAGGTGTAGTGCCTGCTACATATAAACCACCTGTAGAAGATTTTAGTCCCCAATGGTAAGGAGCAAACATGGAATGCAAAATTGATTTAAGAGAATTACTCGAATATATAGACCCTTCCCAATGCTCCTATGATGAATGGCTAAACGTAGGCCTTGCACTTCATCAAGAAGGCTATCCTATGTTCGTGTGGGAGGAATGGTCTGCAGATGATGGAGAACGATTCCATGAAGGCGAATGTGCTGCTAAATGGGAATCCTTTGGTCGATATACTGGAAAACTTGTTACCGGTGCCACGATCACTCAAATGGCAAAAGAAAACGGATGGACATCTAAACATAAGTTTGAAAATAATGAAGCATTAAGTTTTGATTCCATGGTATTGGCCACAACTCCAGAACAATATCAAGTTGTTGATAAGAACTGGATTGAAGAATCTGATGTTCATATTCCTAAATCATATCCTTTAGAGCAACGTAAACAAGATATTGTTACATATCTGACTACATTATTTGAGCCGGAGGAGTATGTTGGATATGTAGTCAATACATTCGCCTTACCAGATGGGAAACAGTCTCCTACGATGGGAAATTATAGCCGTACGGTACAACAAATCCTAGATGGTATTAACGGTACAACACAATTAGAAAATGTGTTTGGCAGCTTCAACAAAGAAATGGGTGCATGGATTCGATTTAATCCAATTGATGGTAAAGGGGTTAAGAATGATAACGTAACCGCATTTCGGTATATGTTATTAGAATCTGACAATATGTCACTAGGAAAACAAAAAGCCATTCTTGAACAATTAGAGTTACCAATTGCAGCTATGGTATTTAGTGGCGGTAAATCAATTCATGCAATCGTTAAAGTAGATGCTTACTCCTATGAGGAATACAGAAAGCGTGTTGACTTTATATATTCCATTGCTCAAAAGAATGGATTTAAACCAGATAAAAAGAATCGTAACCCTAGTCGATTATCTAGAATGCCGGGTGTTATGCGTGACGGCAAACCACAATTTCTTATGGCAACCAATATTGGTAAAGAAAACTATAAGGAATGGGAAGAATGGATCGCATCCGTTAATGATGATTTACCGGAACCAGAAGAACTTGACGCATTATGGGATAACATGCCAGACCTAGCACCGCCATTAATTGAAGGGATTCTTCGTGAAGGACATAAGATGCTCATTGCTGGACCATCTAAAGCGGGTAAATCATTTGCGTTAATTCAATTATGCATTTCCATCGCTGAAGGTAAGCCGTGGTTTGGATTTGACTGTACACAAGGTAAGGTCCTATATGTCAATTTAGAACTTGATAGGGCGTCATGCTTACATCGATTTAAAGATGTATACGAGGCCCTTGAACAGCAACCAACAAACATTGGAAATATATCCATATGGAATTTACGTGGTAAGTCCTTACCAATGGACCAATTGGCTCCTAAGTTAATTCGTAGGGCCCAAAAGCGTAACTACAAGGCTATCATTATTGACCCCATTTATAAGGTTATTACAGGTGACGAAAATAGTGCTGATCAAATGGCAAATTTCTGTAATCAGTTTGACAAGGTATGTACTGAACTTAAATGCGCAGTTATTTATTGTCATCACCATTCAAAAGGCAGCCAAACTGGTAAGCGGTCTATGGACCGTGCATCCGGCTCCGGTGTATTCGCTCGTGATCCAGATGCATTGCTTGACTTACTAGAACTTGAACTCGAGAACATGAACGAGGATAAACTCCAAGATTCTCCTATTGATACTAACCAATGTACTGCATGGCGAATGGAAGGAACACTCCGAGAATATCCTAAGTTTAAACCGGTGGACTTATGGTTTGAATACCCAATTCACAAGGTGGATACAAACGGGTTCCTTGCAATGGCTCAATTTGATAGCCCGCAACAAAAAGGCGCTAATGTTATAAACAAACGCAAAAAAGCTGCTAAGGAAAAGAAAAAAGAGCAACTGGTAGATGCCTTTAATATTGCCACTGCTGAAAATGGTTTTAACGGTAGAGCAGATATTAAACGGGTAGCCGAAATTATGGAAGTTAGCGAAATGACTATTCGTCGATATTTAAGAGAAACACCAATCTTAAATGTTGATAAAGGAGAGTTATTTAAACCAGAAGATTGTTAAACTATGAAATTGTATTTAGGTTAACAATAATAACAACAAACGCTCTTATATATATAAGTGTATGTTGTTATTATTTTGTGTCCCAATGTAAGGTGGATTCAAGCTAAGGGGGTAAGGAAAAGGATTTCTAAAATCATCCTTTTCTTACCTCTTCCCCTTAGGTTGAACCCTACATTACAAAAGGGCTTTGAAAATTGTTTTAGTTATTATCAATTAAATTCTCAATAAAGGAGGATTGGTTATTGATTATTGAATTTTTCATTCCTCTTAAAAAGGTTCCTACTGTTACACATCAAACTAAGCAGGTGAATACACAACATGGTAAGCCTATCTTTTATGAATCCGATAAATTGAAACAGGCTAAACAAATATTCTTAGATGGTTTAGTTGATCATGTTCCTAGTGAACCTTTAGAGGGACCTATTCGATTGGTTACCAAGTGGTGTTTCGGTAAAGCGAATTGTAAAGCGCCACATTGGAAAATCACTCGGCCAGATACAGATAATCTTATTAAATTATTTAAGGACTGTATGACCAAGTTAAATTACTGGAATGATGATGCTCAAGTCTGTAGTGAAATTACAGAAAAGTATTGGAATCCAGTAACAGGGATTTGGGTACATATTGAAACGTTGAGAGGTTGATGCTATGAAGAAAAAATTAGTATATGTCGCCCATCCTTATGGTGGCAAAGAAAGCAATCGTAAAAAGATTGATATGATCATGGGAGATTTGGTTTTGAATGACACCAATCATGACTATATTTCCCCAATTCATAACTTTGGGTATGTATATCTAACGGGTCCTGAGTATCAGAAAGGCTTAGATGTCTGTTTAAGCCTGCTTGGACATTGTGACATTTTAGTATTGTGTCCTGATTGGGAATCTAGCCGAGGTTGTAAAGGCGAATTTGAGTTCGCTAAGAAACATAGTATTTCCACTTTTACATTAAGTGAATGGAAGACGTTAAATCGGATTTGATAAAGGAGACTAAAAATATGTACGAATTACAAACAAAAGCAATTGAAGCAGCTCGTAAAGTGTTGATTGAAAATTTAGGCTATCAAACTGTTGAACCAGAAAATATGTTCATTGTTTTATTTTGTAAAACCTTACAAAACTGGAAAGCCATTGTTAGTGGTCGGACTATCGAAGAATTTATCGAAGTAACACACAATGGCAATCGTAATGAAACATATATTGATGTGTACTGCAAAATTAAAAATGTGTGTATTAAAGATAATCAATGAAAATACTAGATGCTTGTTGTGGTTCTAAAATGTTTTGGTTTAATAAAGAGCATGAAAGTGCTTTATATATGGATAATCGAACTTTAGACACAACGCTATGCGACGGAAGAAAGTTAGTAGTCAACCCAGATGTAGTAGCAGATTTTAAAAACATGCCTTTTGATGATGAAACGTTTTATTTGGTTATCTTTGATCCGCCGCATTTAAAAAATGCAGGTGATACATCATATTTAAAAGCTAAATATGGAACGCTAGGGCCTAGCTGGAAAGATGATATTAAGCAAGGTCTTGCAGAATGTTGGCGAGTGCTCAAAGAAAATGGCACGCTTATTTTTAAATGGAATGAGGAGCAAGTACTATTTTCAGATGTAAAAGGGTTATTGCCTAGCGAGCCGATAATTGGCCAACGCAGGGGGAAAACAATATGGTTAGTATTTTTTAAGGAAAAGGAGAGTAGATAGAAAGTGTTTAGACGATATGAGAAAAGGGTTAATGAAATTCAAGCTGTGCAATATAACGGTACTAATATTATGGAAATAGTCGATTTTGTTGGTGATGTAATTGGTATTGATTGGTATGAAAATGCATCATTAGAAATCATAACAGATGATGGAAGAATCGAATGTTTTAAAGGTAATTATATTGTTAAAGATCATAAAGGTAAAATTAAAGTTCATGAGATAAATGAATTCGAAACGACTTATAGAGAGGTAGAAAATTATGATTAGTGATGAACAGGGAAAGAAATGGCTATTGCAAAAACTATATGATGATGGGTGGAGATATTGTGCATGTCGGTATAATGGAGAGTTATATTTAACCAATGGAATGCCTATGGTGGATATGGAATTAGGTTATATAAATATTTACAGTTGTAATAAATTTGAATATGCTAATTGTTTAAAAAGTATATTTCCTAAAATGAAGGGAAACGAGGTTTTAAATATTGCAAGAGAATTAGGTTTTATTGATTGGTCGGAAGTACCAGTTGATACACCTGTATTAGTTAGCCAAGATAAGGTGGTTTGGAAACCAAGATATTTTGCACGATATACAAATGGAGTTGTGAAAACTTGGTTGTGTGGATGCACATCATGGAGCGTTGATAGTGCCGATGACACGTGCATTTGGAAATATGCAAAACTAGCAGGTGATACCGATGAATGAAATGGTTGTTATAAACATTCTATTGGCGATTTACCTCGTGGTTATTTTTAAAATGTCCTATTACTCTTATCGTGAAGCTGCTGCATTAAAACACTTTATGGTTTCTGATGCATATAAAATGCAATTGCAGAAAATTATTAGATCACAAATACGGCATATGGTGATATGTAGTATTCTGTTTGTTTTAAATGTTGTCTGTGTGGTGGTCCTATGATAGAACTTAGTAAAAAAGAATATCGTGAACTGGCATATGAGTATCTACACGAAGCAAGTAAGGCAGCATTGAGGATTAAATCGTTAAAGCGTAATATCCAACGTATTAAAAGCGATATCACATCATTACGTGCAGTAAACTACGGGAAAGAACGAGTAGACGGCGGTGAACCATCAGGAATTGAAGATGATATTAATCGGCTACTAAATATGGAAATGAGGTATAAACGTCAAATCCATGAACTACTGACTAAACGTGATGATGCTTGTCATATGATCGATACATTAACTAATACGGTTGGCTCGATTATCCTCATGCAACAATATATCAATGGTATGTCTGCTAAGGGAGCATATTCATTTGTTGGTTACGGTGAATCGCAAGGTAAAGAATATAAGAATTTGGCACTTGTAGAGCTTGGATATAAACTCCGACGGAAATCGGCGGTAAACGGCTAATATCGACCTTTTAAGCCCACTATATCTATGATATATTGTAAGTGGAAGAACATGAGTTCATCTCCTAAGCATTTAGAGTACCAAACGCAAAAAGGCGCATCTTAATTGATGTGCCTTTTTTGTTACAGAAAATTATGACACAAATACACTGCATCAAGCACAAATGCTTGAATAATAAAAACGGAATATGTACGGCCAATGAAATATTTTATGATGGCCTATGTCAATCCTATATTACGCATTCAAGCGCTAGCAAAAATTCATGCGGATTATGTGTAAGGAAAAATGGGAAGATGATTCGCAAGGGCGGTAATACATTAAAGTGAGGTGATGATCCATTGCGAGTAAATAGAAAAAACTGGTTGACTGACCCTGATAATTTATTACGTGCAGAAGGTTGGGCTCGTGATGGCCTTACTGATGAGCAAATAGCAAAAAATATAGGTATTTCAATTAGATCTTTATACGACTGGAAAAAGAGTTCGCCGCAGTTTTTGCAGTCCCTTAAAAGAGGGAAGGAAGTCATTGACCTTGAAGTTGAAAATGCATTACATAAACGTGCTATAGGTTACGAATATGAAGAGAAAACATACGAGAATGGAAAGCTTGTTAAAGTTGTAAAGAAACAACAGCCTCCGGATGTTACGGCTCAAATATTCTGGCTGAAAAACCGTAATCCTGAAAAGTGGAGAGATACTAAAAATATCGATGTCAAAGGTGAGCTTACGGTGTCTGCTATGGATAAATTGAAAGCTGCACGGGAGAAAGCTAATGGAAAAACATGATGAATTAATAGAGGCATTAGGCGCTCTTACACATGATCCATTAGCGTTTGTATATTTTGCCTATCCTTGGGGGGAGCCGGGGACGTCATTGGAGGATATGGAAGGGCCTGATGAATGGCAAATACAAATCTTAAAAGACATCGGGGAACAATTAAAGAAGGGCAAAGACCTACAAACTGCTATCCAAGAAGCGGTAGCATCTGGCCATGGTATCGGTAAATCAGCACTGATATCATGGCTTATTCATTTTGCCATATCTACTCATGAGAATACTCGTGGCGTAGTAACTGCTAATACAGAAGGCCAGCTCAGAACAAAAACATGGCCAGAGCTTAGTAAGTGGCACAATATGTTCATTGCTAAAGATTTATTTACGTATACGGCAACAGCTATATTCAGTAGTGATAAAGACTACGAAAAAACATGGCGTATTGATGCTATTCCTTGGAGTAAGAATTCTCCTGAATCATTCGCCGGTCTTCACAATCAAGGTAATCGGATATTGGTTCTATTTGATGAAGCCTCTGCTATTGATGATGTCATTTGGGAAGTAACTGAAGGGGCTCTTACAGATGCTAACACGGAAATTATTTGGTGTGCATTTGGTAACCCTACTCGTAATAGTGGGCGGTTCCGTGAATGTTTTAGAAAATATAGAAAGTTCTGGAATACATATCAGATTGATAGTAGAACCGTTAAGATATCTAACAAAGCTAAGATTGAAGAATGGTTAGAGGCTTACGGTGAGGATTCCGACTTCTTCAAAGTTCGTGTGCGTGGTGTGTTCCCTTCCGCATCGGATTTGCAATTCATCTCTACTGAAATTGCTGACAAAGCACAAAAACAATCTTATAAGCCGGGAGCATTTGAACATCTACCTGTAATCATTGGTGTGGATCCTGCGTGGACTGGTTCAGACTCCTTAGAAATAGTAATGCGTCAAGGTTACTCTATGAAGTCGCTTGCATCTATTCCTAAGAATGATGATGATTGGCGCATGGCTCAACTGATTGCTCAGTTCGAGGACGAATACAAAGCTGATGCTGTATTCATTGATATGGGGTACGGTACAGGAATATATTCTATCGGTAAGCAATTAGGGCGCAAATGGCGATTAATTGAGTTTGGCGGTAAGAGTAATGACCCTGTATACCTCAATATGAGAGCCTACATGTGGGGACAGATGAAAGAATGGCTCCGTGAGGGTGGTTCTATTCCACCAAATGACCAAGCCTTATACGATGATATCGTAGGGCCTGAAGCGATCATTGATAAGAATGGTCGCATTCAGCTTGAAAGTAAAAAAGATATGAAAGACCGAGGGTTGCCATCTCCGAATAAAGGGGACGCTCTCGCCTTGACCTTTGCTGCGCGGGTCGTTAAAAAAAGCGAAACAGGCAATAGGATTGTAGCTAATACAAGTTACAGTCCTTTTTAATTTGTTAGAAAGCGAGGAATAAAGATGTGTATGAAGAGTGCATCTGCTAACTATACACCACCTGCTCCAGCTCCAACTGTTCAAACGAATATGAGTAATCAGACTGGTGAGGAAATGGCAGAAACTAAACGTAAATTCAAACGTGGCTTTGAATCTACTATCTTAGGCCCGACTATGGGCGGCCAGAAATCAATTTTAGGGGGATAGCATGGCGGAAATGGAATCTTTACTGGCTAGACAACCTACGGAGGCCGTTAAGCCTGTTAGGCGTGATTATACGAAGTTGAGAAAGAAATTCTCTCAGCTATTTAATGCGCAGCAACGATATGTAAATAAGTGGAAGCAGTTGCGTGACTATCAGTTGCCGTTTATTGGTCAATTTGATGGTGAAGAAGACCAATCTGAACCTTACAATGGTAAAATCCTAAACCCTGTAGCTTGGGAAAGTTGCCAAATATTTGCCAGTGGTGTTATGAGCGGACTTACTCCACCAAGCCGTAAATGGTTTAAGCTAACCATGGAGAACATCGATGTAGCAGCTAATAGCCAAGTCGCTGAATTATTGGATGAACGAGAGGAAATCTTGTATGCGGTTCTTGCTAAATCTAATTTCTACAGCGTAGTTCACCAAGTTTACATGGAACTAACCATGGGACAGGCTCCTATGGGAATATTTGCTGATAGTGAATCTGGTGTTCGTTTCACATCGTATCCGATAGGTACCTATGCTATTAGCACTAACAGCAAGGAAATCGTAAATATTTTTGGCCGTAAATACAAAATGACAGTTGATCAGATTGTCGAACAGTTCGGGTATGAAAATTGTCCGGATAACATAAAGAATATTTACGATAACGGAAATAGCTTGCAACAATCATTCATAGTCAATTGGTTTGTTGAGCCTAACAAAGACCGTAAGGATAAGTTAGGACGTCGCAATATGCCATACTCGTCCATTTATTGGGTTGAAGGCAGCAATAGTGATGAAGTGTTATATCATGGCGGTTTTGAGGAATGGCCAATTCCAATCGCTCGGCATACGTCGATGGACTTGAATGGTTACGGTAAGGGTGCCGCATGGTTTGCGCAACCAGATTCACAAATGCTGCAGAAGTTGGAATTCGATTATCTAACAGCTGTTGAATTGGGTGTTAAGCCTCCTATGCAAGCACCATCTGATGTTATCAGTACGGTTAACTTGTATCCGGGTGGCATTACAGAGATTGAGGGGCAACATAAAGTTGAACCGATGTTTGCAGTACAGTCTAATTTACAGGATATTCAAAATAAGATTGCAGTAACAGAGGATTCAATCAAGAGAGCCTATAGTGCGGATTTATTCTTGATGTTAGACCAAATCGACAAGGGTCAGATGACGGCTCGTGAAGTTATGGAACGCACTCAAGAAAAATTACAGCAATTAGGTCCTGTTGTTGAACGGTTGCTATCTGAATTCTTAAATCCAATCATTGAACGTGTGTATTCGGTACTAGATCGTGCCGGTGTATTTCCACCTGTTGATGATGAGGAACTCTTAGACCAATTAAACGGTCAAGAAGTGAAGATTGAATATATCTCACCACTTGCCCAAGCGCAAAAGATGAGTTCATTGGTAAATATCGAACAGTATTTTGCGTTTATTATGTCTTTGGCACAAGCTAATCCTAATATCGTCAACAAGTTCAACTTTGAGGAAGCGGCCAATACATACGGTGTAAATCTCGGTGTTCCGGCTAAGATTATTCGTTCTGATGATGAATATCAAGAAATCTTAGCACAACAAGCACAGGCACAGGCTGAACAGGAACAGCAAATGCAGTTAATGCAAGCGGCTCAACTAGCACCTCAAATGGCTAGTGCGGCCAAGCAAGCAACAGATGCCGCCAATGATGGCAATCCTGCATTACAGCAGTGGCTAGGAATGGACGGTGTTTAGTTAGATGAAAACAATTAAAGAGTATATGCAAGAGCGAGATATGCAAGCGCTTAACCACGTACTTAGCACAGAGCTAGGTAGGTGGTTTTTTTGTAGGCTAATGGACCGCTCGGGCATCTTAAAGCAATCGTTTACTGGAAATAGTGAGACGTATTTTAACGAAGGAAGGCGTTCGATAGGGCTGTCATTCCATAAGGACCTAGTTAAATTAGGCACCGATGGCGTTAAACAGTACCATCAAGCGCAGCTCGAATATATCGGGCAACAAGAATATTTTAATAATTTAGTCGAAAAGGAGAAACAAAATGGCTGATGACAATATGGGTGCTAACAATAACATGACTGGCAATGAACCGGGCGCGAATCCGGACCAAAATAATCCTACGCCACCTACTGAACCACCTGCTAACCAAAATGCTGAAGGTAGTAATCCATCTGTACTAGGCGGTGATAATACGCCACCTGCTGAACCAACAGTTTATGATTTCAAATCCGTGTTTCCTGAAGGTACTGAACTTGATGAAGCTGTATCTGCTGACTTCAGCAAATTACTTAACCAAGTCGGTGCTACACAGGAACAGGCTGTTGAACTAGCCAAGTTTGGCAGTCAGTACGCACAGAATATCTTGACCGCTTATCAAGAGCAGCAAGAACAAGCAATTGTTGAAAAGCAACAAGCGGATTATGAACACGCCAAAAAGGAATTAGGCGGTAAATTCGATGAAACTGTAGCGCTTGCAGGCAAAGGCATCGAAGCACTAACTAAAGCGGTACCGGAATTACGTCAATTACTTGTTGATAGTCACATCGACAACAATATCAACATGATTAAGGTATTTGCGGCCGTTGGTGAAATGGTTCAGGAAGACCCGGGTAAAGGTACAAGACAAGCTGGAACCGGTCAAAATTCTGATGAAGAAACAGCAAAACGAAAAATGTATCCATCTATGTATTAAGAAATGAGGTAAATAATTAATGGCTACAATTGGAACTCAAAATTTAACACTTTTAGATTTGCAAAAACGAATGGATCCTAATGGTAATGTCGCTCAAATTATTGAGCAATTGGACCAATCCACTGAAATCATTCAAGATATGACGATGGTCGAATGTAACCAAGGGTCTAGCTTTGTAACGACTGTACGTACTGGTTTACCAGATGTTACATGGCGTAAATTATATGGCGGTGTTCAAGCGTCTAAATCCTCCACACGTCAAATTACCGATAATTGCGGTATGCTTGAAGCATATTCGCAAACTGATAAAGCGCTTGTTGATAAATCCAAAGATAAAGCATCCTTCCGTGCAACTGAAGATAAAGCATTCGTTGAATCCATGGGGCAGGAATTATGTCGTACAATCTTCTATGGCGATGAAAATACGCCAGAAAAATTCATTGGCTTGGCTCCTCGCTTCAATACTCTTGATATTAAGAAGGCAGCAAGTGCAGAAAATATTCTTGATGCAGGTGGCACAAGTAACTTGGCATCTATTTGGCTTGTTGGTTGGGGTCCTTTGTCCGTTCATGGCATTTATCCTGAAGGTTCTGCAGCAGGCTTGCACCAAGAAGATAAAGGTGTTGTTACTGTTACTAAAGAAGATGGCTCCATGTTCGAGGCATATCGTACACACTTTAAACATGATGTTGGTTTAACTGTACGTGACTGGAGAAATGTCGTTCGTATTGCTAACATCGATGTTACGAAATTGACAAATGATGCTAAAGCCGGTGCAGATCTTATCAACTTAATGATTGAAGCGGAAGAACGTATTCCTAATCTTGGTGGTGTTCGTCCAGTTTGGTATATGAACCGTACATTGCGTACATTCTTACGTTTGCAAAAGAACACAAAACATGGTTCCACTATCACTGAAGATATGGAAATGGGTAAACTTGTTACTCGTGCAAACGGTGTGCCAGTTCGTAAAATTGATGCATTGTTAAGCACTGAATCTCGTGTTATTGCGTAAAGAAAGGGACATAATTCAATGATTATTGATACTCAAAATACATTCTTTTGGAAAAAAGAAATCACTGCAAATACAAATTCTGACGTGGTGATGAATGGTAACGGTGGCGATGCTGCCGTTGCTTTATGGTTGTATATTCGTTTAGATAAAGATGTTACGGGTACGCCTTTATTTAATGTTTACACTTCTGATAAAGAAAATATGGCTGATGCTGTATTGCTAACCGGAATTACATTGCCACAGAACTCTAAAGCTGGCACAGAATACAAAGGTCGACTTCCTGCAGGTGCTAAAAAGTTTATTCGCATCAATGCGAATAATATGACTGCCGCTACGATTACATCATTCTTAACAGATGGTGTGAATTTGAAATAAGAGGTGAGACTATGATTTTTACAGCTAACGTAATGATGTACCATGGTAATCGTGGATTAATTCAAGAAGGTGAAACTATTAATTTCTCTGAAGAAGAAATTAAAGAATTTGAGCCTGATTATTTCAAACAGCTTTTCTCTGGTAACGAAGATGAAGTAGCAAAAATCTTTAACACAAAATCTAAGGCTAAAGACAAAGAACCGTCTACTGAAACTCAGCCTCCTAAAACAGAACAGGGTGACAAAAATCCACCAGATGAGAATACTGAAGGTGACAATACAGGCAATGAAAATCCACCAGATGAAAAGCCTAAGAAAACAAACAAAAAGAAAACCGATACTACGGAAGAATAAGTGACAATATGAGGGGTGCTTATGCATCCCTCTATTACCATATAGGGGGAAATATGACACCTACTGACATCTGTAATCAAGCACTTGCACTAATTAATGCAGGGTTGCTTTACTCGCTTGAAGAAGAAACTGAGCAAGGCCGTCAATGCCGCATGCAATATGACTCAACTAGACAGTTGGTATTGCGACAATTCGAATGGAATTTTGCTCGCAAAAATGAAAGATTAGTTTTGTCCGCTCATAAAATTAATGGGTGGAATTATGTATATGCGTACCCTGAAAAGTGTATCCGCATTTTAGGTGTAATTCCACAAGGCGATCGCTTCCATGCTGAATCGCAACCGGAATACAACATATTTAATATTGGAAATAACAAAAAATGTATAGTGAGCGATGTGCCACTAGCATTCATTGATTATATATATGACGTGACAGATTTAGACGTTTGGGATTCTATATCCTTGTATATGCTGCAGTGTAAACTGGCTAGCGCATTAGCTATGCCACTGACTGGTGATAGAGGATTGTTTGACCAAGCATACAAATTGTATCAAGCAGCAGTTCAAGAGGCTAAAGGAATGAACGCAAAGGAACGTAAACAAGATACAGTATATATATCTAGCTACGTGAAAGCGAGGGATTGGTAATGAGTAATCCGATATACATATCACAGCTAGCGTTTACAACTGGTGAAGTATCGCCAGATGTTTCAAGTCGCTTTGATTTAGAGCAATACAAAAGTGCCTTATTGGAAGCGGAGAATGTGGTTATTCGTCCATATGGAGCCGTTGCAAAACGTCAAGGCAGCCAATACGTGGGGCAAGTTAAATATAGTGATAAGCCAACACGATTATTTGAATTTACGACAAACACCAATAATTCTTTCATGCTCGAATTTGGTGACAAATATATTCGTGTATGGAATTACGGAATTTATACCGGTATTGAAGTTACGACTCCTTTCACTAGCGATATATTGTTTGATTTAAATTGTAACCAATCTGGTGATGTTATGTTCATCTGTAGTGGCAAGTACCCTATTCAAACGCTATCACGATATAGTGATACTGACTGGAGAATGAGTACATATAAGCTAACTGAACAACCTTATGATGAAATCAACACGGACAATGGGCATACATTGACAGTTAATGGCGATACGATCACATCCACAAAAGACCTCTTCACACAAGATATGGTAGGTAGTGTTATTCAGATTGCATATTACGTTGAGGCGGTACATACTAAGTCAGCTGGCGAAGTGGTAGAGAAAAAAGTAAAACGCTATATGCAAGCACAGACTATCGAAAAAACCTACAACAACATCAATTACAATGTTGGAGCATTTAGTACTGATACCGAGTTATCATGGAAATTCACAACGCACGGCACATGGGAGGGTACAGTCAAGTTACAGATTTCTAACAATGACGGTCAGACTTGGAAAGATTACAGAGCGTATACATCTAAGAATGACTACAATGTTACTGATACAGGAAAGATAGAGGCTGGAGCAAGGCTTAAATATGTATCGGATATTAAGAGTGGTTCTGTGAATTGCGACTTATCTATTATGCCGTTCACTCAATATGGTATCGTTGAGATTAAAAGCG
>NZ_CAUQWY010000015.1:0-46192 GCF_963521865.1 uncultured Streptococcus sp. | reverse complement strand
ACCAGGAGGTTCAACGACACCAAACCCAGGTGCACCAACGCCAGGAGGTTCAACGCCACCAAATCCAAATTCAGGAGGAGTCCCTAAAATGCCGGAACCACCAGTTCATGAACTACCAGAATTTAATGGTGGAATCCCAGGGATGCCTGAAGTACATGAAAAATCGGAATATACTGGAGAAATACCTAATACGCCAGAGAATTCAACGACACCAAACCCAGGCGCACCAACGCCAGGAGGTTCAACGACACCAAACCCAGGCGCACCAACACCAGGAGGTTCAACGACACCAAACCCAGGCGCACCAACGCCAGGAAGTTCAACGACACCAAACCCAGGCGCACCAACACCAGGAACAACACCAAATCCGGGTGTACCTACATCAGAAGTTTCTACACCAAATCAACCGATAAATAATCCAGAAATCTCTATTACAGTTAATGAGCATCCTCATGGAGAATTACCTAAAACAGGTACAGCAACAGATCATCTATCAATTCTTCTAGGAAGCGGTATTTTACTAAGCCTATATGTTGGCAAAAGAAAAGAAGAAGAATCTTAGTTGAAAAATGGATTAAAAAAGTTTTGGTTGAAATATTGGAAATATCAAAAGTCGAGAAACAAGTGTTTTAAAGCTTTAAGATAAGGCGTCCTTAAAAGATAGATTTCCTGCGTAACGAATGTTCTAGCAAGAGATGTTATGCAGGAAGTCCATTCTTAGACACTCATAAGAATGTTTTCATTGATTGATGATAGAAATCAGAGATAGCAAGAGTTAGAAAAATGAATGAACAAATGGAACATGGTACTATTTGAACAGTTCAGGCGCTATGAAAACAGGATGGTTTACAGTTTCTGGTAAATGGTACTATGCCTACAGTTCAGGAGCTTTAGCAGTTGACACAACAGTAGATGGATATACTGTAAATGCAAATGGTGAATGGGTATAATACCAATCAATAAGTAGGATTTTTGTCAATTGTAGTGGATTGAAGAAAAGCAAAAATCTAGAGGTTGGAAAAAAGTCTTTAAAATCAGAACAACGCATAGTATCAGGTATTGGAAAACCTTGATATTATGCGTTGTTTTCGAGGAGGTTTAGATGTACTTTAGATTGGAAAATAAGGAATCCCATAAATCACAAGAAATAGGGAATCTGATTCGTGTTTATAACCGTTCCAAAAGAGAAGAGGCTGAAAGTGAGCCATTGAATCTTTATGTTGAAGATGAGATGGGCAATCTTCTGGCAGGCTTAGTAGCAGAGACTTTTGGAAATTGGTTGCAAATTGAGTATTTGTTTGTAAAAGAGGAATTGCGAGGGCAAGGAATCGGTTCAAAACTATTGCAGCAGGCAGAAAGTGAAGCTAAGAATCGAAACTGTTGTTTTTCCTTTGTCAATACTTACCAGTTCCAGGCGCCAGACTTTTATCAGAAACATGGTTACAAGGAAGTCTTTGCTTTGCAAGACTATCCCTACACAGGGCAAAGATTTTATTACCAAAAGGATTTGTAAGTAGAATATGAAAGTATAAGGCAAAGAGGGGTTCTTGACATAAGTATGAAGGGGATTCTCGATAAATACTAGTTAAATCCTACAAATTGTGTCTTTCTAGACGATATTGAGGAAAATCCAATCGCAGCTGAGAAATTGGGCATCAAGGTCTATTAGGTTAAGAAAAGAAGCGATGTTGTCGAAATTTTAAAATCCTATATTTAAACTAAAAACTCTCTATCTTTTTTGCTAGAGAGTTTTTGTTAATAAAATTTTACAAAATGACATTTATATATTGCATTAAGTTAGATATATGATATAATAATGTTGAAAAGAGGCGCAACTTTTTAAAATTAATGAGAATCAAAGAGAAAACCAAGAATATTAATGGAGGAATAAAAAATGGAAGTTATAAATGTAAGTAAGCATTATGGTCATTCAACTATTCTCAAAGATATAAATTTTGCACTTAACAAGGGTGAAATTGTTGGTCTAGTAGGGAGAAATGGAGTTGGTAAGAGTACATTGATGAAAATTCTAGTTCAAAATAATCAACCGACTTCAGGGAATATTATAAGTAGTGATAATGTTGGGTATTTAATCGAAGAACCAAAATTATTTTTATCCAAAACAGGTTTAGAGAATTTAAAATATCTGGCAAATTTATATGGTGTTGACTACAATCAAGAAAGGTTTGGAAGTTTGATTCAAGAGTTAGATTTGACTCAGTCTATTAATAAAAAAGTAAAGACCTATTCTTTGGGTACAAAACAAAAATTAGCTTTGCTTTTAACTCTCGTTACGGAACCTGATATATTGATTTTAGATGAACCGACTAATGGTTTAGATATTGAATCGTCACAAATAGTTTTAGCGGTTCTAAAAAATTTAGCTTTACATGAAAATGTGGGAATTTTAATATCGAGTCATAAATTAGAAGATATTGAAGAAATTTGTGAGAGGGTCCTTTTCTTGGAGAACGGGCTTTTGACATTCCAAAAAGTAGGAAAAGATAGTCATAATTGCTTGTTTGAGATAGCTTTTTCATCAGCTACAGATAAAGACATTTTCATTACCAAACAAGAATTTGGGGATATTGTTCAGGAAGAGGAACTGAAAATTACTATGTCTGGGAATATTCAAAGTAGTGAGCTTTTTAAATTTTTTAACGAAAATTCTATTAAAGTAGTTGATTTTGAAACTAAAAAAGAGACGCTTAAAGATATTTATCTAAATCGTTCAAAATAAAGGAAGGTTATAATCATGAAATTAAATAAATTGAATTTTCTTAAGGAAAATATAAGAGATTTATATTCATCAGGCGTAATATATCTCGGATTGATTATCTCGTTTATACCGCCGCTACTGGTTACATTCTTTATTTTAAAGACTCAAGGGACATCACTTGGTATTAAGCATATTTCAAATTTTTATGCCATGCTCGGTATGTTAATGGCTGTTATACATGCTAACCGAATTATTAGCAGGGATTTTTCCCACAATACGATCAGTTTATTTTATAATCAACAGAAAAATCGGATGATTTACGTCTTGTCCAATTTTCTATATGCCATCTCAGTTTCCATTATTTATGCTTTGAATGGTATTGTTTTACTAGTCATCGTAAGTAAATTGGGTGTTCCAGGTGCTTTAGGATTAGATTTTATAGCAACCATTGTAGTCAATACAATTTTGTTAGTCCTATTTTATTTTCTATTATCTTACATTTTCTATTTATACAAATTGAAAAGTGGCTTGGTATTTGGTATTTTAGTAGCTTTACTACTCTTTGTCCCTAATATATTAAATACGATTATGATGAATACTAGTAATGATTTGTTTATCAAAGCAATTGAACTTCTTCCTTTTTATTCCTTACCTGTATTTGTTGCTTCAAATACGATGTCTATTAGTCAGTATCTTGTGGTAATCACTACAATCATTTTATTGTATTTTTTCACTCTCAAGAAAAGCAAGGAGTATTCATTTTAGTTTCGTTTAGTATTATTTTGCAGACTTAAAATCCAGCAAAAAATCAGTCATCTTGCTATGCCCCTGCTCTTGCAGTGTACACGTTTTTGCCTTATGCTAGACTCATTTCCAAAAGCATTATATAATAGTGATATGAAAGCAACTAAACTAAACAAGAAATACAAGTAATCAAAACTCGTTTAAAAGATTCTACTAAAGCTAATACTAAACAAAAAATCAAATAGCAAACTAGAAAGTTTATTTCAAACAATCCAACATACTGATTTTAGGCTGAAGATAATATTGGAGTGCTAATTAATGAGGTTATAATAAATAGCTGACAGCTTGTGTTGGTTTTGGATTTTTTAAGAGTAGATGAGTATTAAAACTATAAGGAGGACGCAGGTGGCTAAAAATTTAAAATTAAAATTAGCTCGTGTAGAGCTTGATTTAACACAAGGTCAACTGGCAGAGGCTGTTGGGGTGACGCGCCAGACTATTGGTTTGATAGAGGCGGGGAAATACAATCCCAGTCTCTCACTCTGCCAGTCTATTTGCAGATGTTTAGGGAAAACCCTAGACCAACTATTTTGGGAGGCAGAAGATGGTAAATAAATTCATTCATTATCAATTACTTGACGAAAGAGAAGAACAACTAATCAATAAAGCTGGTGCAGAGTCTTTTACCCTCTTCATTGGGCTTGTACTTCTAAGCTATTTGGTGGCTGTATTAGCTCCCTCTCTGTTTAATCCGAATTTTCTAGTCTATACTCTGATAGTAGGAATTTTCTTCTTTTTTAATCGTGCCCGTTACCTGGGAGTGACCTACTATAGTCGTTTTCATTTTACGATTTTGGGTTGTTTTTTCCTAACCTTGGCTATTACGGCTCTTTTGATGTTACAGAATTATCAATTCAACATAGAAATTTATCAGCACAATCCTTTGAACGTTAAATACCTATCTGCTTGGGCAATTACTTATGTCATTTACCTTCCTTGGGTCTTTATTGGCAATCTTGGTCTGAAGAGCTATGGCGAATGGGCTCAGAAAAAATTTGAACAAGACATGGATGAACTGGAGAGTGGTGAATAGCTTGTTACTCTTTTCTCAATCCAGCTAAAATGTGATATAATAGTACTAATTTATTGGAATACATGAAAGTTCTTGAAAATTTTTATGTATTTCTAGCTAAGGAAGTAGGAAAAGTATGTATCCAGATGATAGTTTGACATTGCACACGGACTTGTACCAGATTAATATGATGCAGGTTTACTTTGACCAAGGTATTCACAATAAGAAGGCGGTTTTTGAGGTGTATTTCCGCCAACAGCCTTTTAAGAATGGCTATGCGGTTTTTGCTGGTTTGGAAAGAATTGTGAATTATCTTGAAGACTTGCGTTTTTCAGATAGTGATATTGCCTATTTGGAGTCGCTTGGTTATCATGGTGCATTCTTGGACTACCTCCGCAATTTCAAGTTGGAATTGACCGTTCGTTCTGCCCAAGAAGGGGATTTGGTATTTGCTAATGAGCCTATTGTGCAGGTGGAAGGTCCTCTAGCCCAATGTCAATTGGTCGAAACGGCTCTTTTGAACATCGTCAACTACCAGACCTTGGTGGCGACTAAGGCAGCTCGTATTCGTTCAGTCATTGAAGATGAACCTTTAATGGAGTTTGGGACACGTCGGGCTCAAGAAATGGATGCGGCCATCTGGGGAACACGCGCGGCGGTGATTGGTGGAGCCAATGGAACCAGCAACGTGCGTGCTGGTAAACTCTTTGACATTCCTGTCTTGGGGACCCACGCCCATTCCTTGGTGCAGGTTTATGGTAACGACTATGAGGCTTTTAAGGCTTACGCTGCGACCCATAAAAATTGCGTTTTTCTTGTGGATACCTATGACACCCTTCGTATCGGTGTACCAGCTGCCATTCAGGTGGCGCGTGAGCTGGGTGACCAGATTAACTTTATGGGTGTGCGGATTGACTCTGGGGATATTGCCTACATTTCCAAGAAAGTTCGTCAGCAACTGGACGAGGCTGGATTTACAGAGGCTAAGATTTATGCTTCTAATGATTTGGACGAAAATACTATCCTCAACCTCAAGATGCAAAAGGCCAAGATTGATGTCTGGGGCGTGGGTACCAAGCTGATTACAGCCTATGACCAGCCAGCTCTTGGTGCAGTTTACAAGATTGTTGCCATCGAAGATGAAAATGGGAACATGCGCAATACGATTAAGCTGTCTAATAATGCAGAGAAAGTGTCTACGCCAGGCAAGAAGCAGGTGTGGCGCATTACCAGTCGTGAAAAAGGTAAGTCAGAAGGCGACTACATTACCTATGATGGCGTAGATGTTGCCAGCATGACAGAAATCAAGATGTTCCATCCGACCTATACTTACATCAAGAAGACGGTTCGTAATTTTGACGCTGTTCCTCTCTTAGTGGATATCTTCAAAGACGGAAAATTGATTTACAACCTTCCTAGCTTGACTGAGATTCAGGATTATGCTCGTAAGGAATTTGACAAGCTTTGGGATGAGTATAAGCGCGTACTCAATCCGCAGCACTATCCAGTGGATTTGGCGCGTGATGTATGGCAAGACAAGATGGACTTGATTGATAAGATGCGCAAGGAAGCCCTCGGTGAAGGAGAAGAAGAATGAGTTTGCAAGAAACGATTATCCAAGAGCTGGGTGTCAAACCGGTGATTGATGCCCAGGAAGAAATTCGTCGTTCTATTGATTTCTTAAAGAGATATCTGAAAAAACATCCCTTCCTAAAAACTTTTGTACTAGGAATTTCTGGAGGACAAGACTCAACCTTAGCAGGACGATTGGCTCAACTGGCCATGGAAGAACTGCGAGCAGAGACAGGGGATGATAGCTACAAATTTATCGCTGTCCGCCTGCCTTATGGAGTACAAGCCGATGAAGCAGATGCTCAAAAATCCCTAGCATTTATCCAGCCTGATGTCAGTTTAGTCGTCAACATTAAGGAATCAGCTGATGCTATGACAGCTGCAGTTGAAGCGGCAGGTAGTCCTGTTTCAGATTTTAACAAGGGCAATATCAAGGCACGTTGCCGTATGATTGCCCAATATGCCCTTGCTGGTTCCTATAGCGGAGCGGTCATTGGAACAGACCACGCCTCGGAAAATATCACAGGTTTCTTTACCAAGTTTGGTGACGGTGGTGCGGATATTCTCCCTCTTTACCGTCTTAATAAACGTCAAGGAAAACAACTCTTACAGGAACTTGGTGCAGACCCAGCCCTTTATGAAAAAATCCCAACAGCAGACCTAGAAGAAGACAAACCAGGTCTAGCTGATGAAGTGGCTCTCGGAGTCACTTATGAAGAGATTGACGACTACCTAGAAGGTAAAACAATCAGCCCAGAAGCCCAAGCAATCATCGAAAACTGGTGGCACAAAGGCCAACACAAACGCCACCTACCCATCACCGTATTCGATGACTTTTGGGAGTAAAAAGGTCCGGTGGACCTTTTTACCCCGAGTTTAGAAATAAGAAAATGAGGAACCTCCAGTGGAGGTTTTCAGCCTCTCACCTTGAAATAAGAAAGTGAGAGAAGGTAAGGTAACTCACAGAGTTCGATTTCGTCGTCTCATCCCCGCAACGATGACTAGGTTTGAAAAAACTTGCTAGAGCGCATTTCAAACCAGACAGCGACTGCGTCAAGGAACTAGATGAAAAACTTGTTTTCTAGCTGTTGCTGAGTTTAGTCCTTTTACCCTGAGCATGGAAACAAGTAAGCGAGTAAGGTCCGGTGGACCTTTTTAGCTTATTACCTTGAGATTCCAAAGCAAAATAAGTTTCAATGGAGATTGGACAGAGAATCATCTATTAGAAAGTGAGGTAGTATCATGAAAGCACTCGGTACGCAAATATTACAGACGGATCGTTTAATCTTGCGAAGATTTGTGGAAAGTGATGCAGAAGCCATGTTTCAGAATTGGGCTTCGTCTACTGAGAATCTAACCTACGTCACTTGGGATCCCCATCCTGATGTCGATGTGACTCGAAACTCGATTCGTAATTGGGTTGCCTCCTATACAAATCCCAACTATTACAAATGGGCCATTTGTCTCAAAGGAAACCCGGAGCAGGTGATAGGAGATATCAGCATCGTTGCAATAGATGAGAATGATTCTTCTTGTGAAATTGGCTATGTGCTAGGCAAGGCTTACTGGGGACATGGGATGATGACAGAGGCCTTGAAAGCTGTCTTGGACTTTTGTTTTACTCAAGCAGGTTTTCAAGAAGTCAAGGCACGTTATGCCAGTCTCAATCCAGCTTCAGGTCGTGTCATGGAGAAGGCTGGAATGTCCTATCTAAAGACTATTACCAATGGTGTAGAGAGAAAAGGCTATCTTGCAGATCTTATTTATTATCAGATAAACAGGGAAGACTAGTGAATTTTCTTTTCTGTTTCCATCAAAGTCAGACTGTGTCTGGCTTTTTTTGCAACATTTTTTACATAACCTGATTAAATTCCTATTTTTCCCTATCATTGTCCCTGTTTTTTCTGGAGTTTTAGGACTATAATAGTCCTATAAAATCAAAGAATGGAGGAAGGCAATGGATAATATAATCTTTTTTATCAGTGTTTTTCTTGCTGGAATTCTTTCCTTCTTTTCTCCTTGTATCTTACCCTTGTTACCGGTCTATGGAGGGATCTTGTTGTATGCTAAAGATGGTGCTCAGGCTTCTAGCGGCAAATTTTCAATCTCAGTTGTTAGTTTATTGCGAACTCAGGCCTTTATAGCAGGGATTTCCTTTTTTGCTTCTAGCTCTTGTCTCCAGCTCTGTTTTGAAACATTTCCGAAAACTCCATCCCTACCTCGGGACCCTCAAAAAAGTGGGTGGTTTGCTCATTATCGTGATGGGAATCTTGGTGCTTTTGGGAAATGCTTCCATTTTGACTACATTATTTGAATAGAGAGGAAAAAGAAATGAAAAAATGGCAAACATGTCTCCTTGGAGTAGGCTCAATCTGTTGTTTGGCAGCCTGTTCGGCTAAAAATATGTCAGACGAAGCTACTATGAAGGAGCAAACAAAAACAGAACAAGTCAGTGTACAAACTGCCACCAAGGGTCAGGCAGTTGCTGATTTCGAACTGACAGGAGTAGATGGCAAGACTTACCGCTTGTCTGATTATAAGGGAAAGAAAGTCTATCTTAAATTCTGGGCTTCTTGGTGTTTCATCTGTCTAGCCAGTCTTCCAGATACAGATGAAATTGCTAAGGATGCTGGTGATGACTATGTGGTCTTGACAGTGGTTTCTCCTGGACACAAGGGGGAACAAGCAGAAGCGGACTTTAAGAACTGGTACAAGGGCTTGGATTATAAACATTTCCCAGTTCTAATTGACCCGTCAGGCAAACTTTTGGAAAGTTATGGTGTCCGTTCTTACCCAACTCAAGCTTTTATAGACAAGGAAGGAAAACTGGTCAAAACGCAACCAGGTTTTATGGATAAGGATATGATTTTAAAGACATTGAAAGAAATGGAGTAGAGAAAGGTCATGAATGATAAAGTAAAATTGTTTGTCTTGTCAGGGATTTTTTTCCTAGCCATAAGCGGTTTCTATTTTCTATTGATGCGAAATGCAGGGCAGACAGATAGCTCGCAAATTGAGAAAGCATCAGTTAGCCAAGGAGGAAAAACAGTGAAAAAAACAGAAGTGAGTAAAGATGCAGACTTGCACGAAATTTATCTGGCTGGAGGTTGTTTCTGGGGAGTTGAGGAATATTTCTCACGCGTTCCCGGTGTGACAGATGCCGTATCAGGCTATGCAAATGGTAGAGGGGAAACAACCAAGTACGAATTGATTAACCAAACAGGACATGCGGAGACTGTCCATGTCACCTATGATGCCAAGCAAATTTCCCTCAAGGAAATCCTGCTTCATTACTTCCGCATTATCAATTCAACCAGTAAAAATAAACAAGGAAATGATGTGGGAACCCAGTATCGTACTGGTGTTTATTACACAGATGACAAGGATTTGGAAGTAATCAACCAAGTCTTTGATGAGGTGGCTAAGAAATACGACCAACCTTTGGCGGTTGAAAAGGAGCCCTTGAAGAATTTTGTGGTGGCTGAGGACTATCACCAAGACTACCTCAAGAAAAATCCAAATGGCTACTGCCATATCAATGTCAATCAGGCTGCCTATCCCGTCATCGATGCCAGCAAATATCCTAAGCCAAGTGATGAAGAATTGAAAAAGACCTTGTCGCCTGAGGAGTATGCAGTTACCCAGAAAAATCAAACAGAACGGGCTTTTTCAAACCGCTACTGGGATAAATTTGAATCTGGTATCTATGTGGATGTGGCAACTGGCGAACCCCTCTTTTCATCAAAGGACAAGTTTGAGTCTGGTTGTGGTTGGCCTAGTTTCACCCAACCAATCAGTCCAGATGTTGCCACCTACAAAGAAGACAAGTCTTACAATATGACGCGCATGGAAGTGAGAAGCCGAGTTGGAGATTCTCACCTTGGCCATGTCTTTACGGACGGTCCACAGGACAAGGGTGGCTTGCGCTACTGTATTAATAGTCTCTCTATCCGATTTATTCCCAAAGACCAAATGGAAGAAAAAGGTTATGCATATTTACTAGATTATGTCGATTAATACTCTTCGAAAATCTCTTCAAACCACGTCAGCGTCGCCTTGCCGTACTCAAGTACAGTCTGTGGCTAGCTTCCTAGTTTGCTCTTTGATTTTCATTGAGTATAAGAAGTCTTTCCTAAGCAGTTAGAGGAGAATTTTGCTATACTGATACTAGTAAGTGATAAAGGAGCAGGGCATGACCTATACAATCTTAATCGTAGAAGATGAATATCTGGTAAGACAAGGTTTGACCAAGCTGGTCAATGTAGCAGCCTACGATATGGAAATCATTGGTCAGGCTGAAAATGGAAGACAGGCTTGGGACTTGATCCAAAAGCAGGTGCCAGATATTATTTTAACCGATATCAACATGCCTCAGCTAAATGGCATCCAGTTGGCCAGTCTGGTCCGAGAAACCTATCCTCAGGTTCATCTAGTTTTTTTGACGGGCTACGATGATTTTGATTATGCCTTGTCTGCTGTCAAACTCGGTGTGGATGACTACTTGCTTAAGCCCTTTTCTCGTCAGGACATTGAGGAAATGCTGGGTAAAATCAAGCAAAAGCTGGATAAGGAAGAGAAAGAAGAGCAGTTACAAGATTTATTGACCGATAAGTTTGAAGGAAACATGGCCCAGAAAATCCAGTCCCATCTGGCTGATAGCCAGTTTAGTTTGAAGTCTTTGGCCAGTGACTTGGGCTTTAGTCCGACTTATCTGAGTTCTTTGATTAAGAAAGAGCTGGGCCTGCCTTTTCAGGATTATCTGGTACGAGAGCGTGTCAAACAAGCCAAACTCTTACTCTTGACTACAGATTTAAAGATTTATGAGATAGCCGAAAAGGTTGGTTTTGAAGATATGAACTATTTTACCCAACGCTTTAAACAGATTGCAGGTGTGACACCTCGTCAGTTTAAGAAGGGAGAAGGTCGATGAAACGTTCTTCTCTCCTAGTCAGAATGGTTATTTCCATCTTTCTGGTCTTTCTCATCCTCCTGGCTCTGGTTGGGACTTTCTACTATCAATCTAGTTCCTCGGCCGTTGAGGCTAGCATTGAGGGCAATAGTCAAACAACTATCAGTCAGACTAGCCACTTTATCCAGTCTTATATCAAAAAATTAGAAACCACCTCGACTAGTTTGACCCAGCAGACGAATGTCCTAGCCTATGCTGAGAATCCCAGTCAAGACAAGGTCAAGGGAATTCGAGATTTGTTTTTGACCATCTTGAAGGCAGATCAGGACTTGAAAGCTGTTGTATTGGTCACCAAATCAGGTCAGGTCATTTCTACAGATGACAGTGTGCAAATGAAAACTTCTTCTGATATGATGGCTGAGGATTGGTACCAAAAGGCCATTCATCAGGGGGCTAAACCAGTTTTGACACCAGCTCGTAAATCAGATAGTCAGTGGGTTATTTCTATCACTCAAGAACTTCTTGATGCAAAGGGAGCCAATCTGGGTGTACTTCGTTTGGATATTTCTTATGAAACTCTGGAAGCCTATCTTAACCAACTTCAGTTGGGTCATCAGGGCTTTGCCTTTATCATCAATGAAAACCATGAATTTGTTTATCATCCTCAACACACAGTTTATAGTTCGTCTAGCGAAATGGAGGCTATGAAACCCTATATTGAGACAGGGCAGGGCTATACTCCAGATCACAAATCCTACGTCAGTCAGGAAAGGATTGCTGGAACTGATTGGACGGTGCTTGGCGTGTCCTCGCTGGAGAAGTTAGACAAGGTTAGGAGTCAACTCATGTGGACCTTGCTTGGAGCTAGTGTCACCTCTCTTCTTGCCTGTCTCTGCTTGGTGTGGTTTAGTCTCAAACGCTGGATTGCTCCTTTGAAGGATTTGAGAGAAACCATGCTGGAGATTGCTTCTGGTAATCAGAATCTTCGTGCCAAGGAAACTGGTGCCCATGAACTGAGAGAAGTGACTCGTCAGTTCAATGCCATGTTGGATCAGATTGATCAGCTGATGGTAGCTATTCGCAGGCAGGAAGAAACAACCCGTCAGTATGAACTTCAGGCACTGTCCAGTCAGATTAACCCCCATTTCCTCTATAATACCTTGGACACCATCATCTGGATGGCAGAATTTCAGGATAGTCAGCGAGTAGTTCAGGTGACCAAGTCCTTGGCAACATATTTCCGCTTGGCGCTCAATCAAGGCAAGGATTTGATTTGCCTATCTGACGAAATCAACCATGTTCGCCAGTATCTTTTTATCCAGAAACAGCGTTATGGAGATAAGCTGGAATATGAAATTGCTGAAAATCCTGTCTTTGATAAGCTAGTCTTGCCTAAACTGGTGCTACAACCTCTGGTAGAAAATGCTCTTTACCATGGCATTAAGGAGAAGGAAAGTCAGGGACATATTAGAGTTTCTGTTCGGAAACAGGATTCAGGATTGGTCATCCGTATTGAGGATAATGGCGTTGGCTTCCAAAATCCTGGCGATAGTAGTCAGAGTAACCTTAAACGTGGGGGAGTTGGCCTTCAAAATGTCAACCAACGACTCAAACTTCATTTTGGAGACAATTACCAGATGAAGATTGATTCTGCTCCCGACAAAGGAACGACGGTTGAAATATACATAAATAGAATAGAAACTAGCTAACTCCCAGTCAATTCTGGGAGTTTTATGCGTAATTGAGAAAGCTTTCTAGTTTGTCTATCTTGCTAAAAACAAGAAAAAACGATATGATAGATAATGACAAAAGAGGTATCAAGTATGAAGGAAAAAGACATTCAAAGAGAAACAAGCCAGATTGTAGAAGATGTATTGGAAAAGGCCAATTTGAAGCAGGGATCCATCTTTGTTTTGGGCCTTTCTTCTAGTGAGGTGATAGGTGGTCAGATTGGTAAGGAATCCAGCCAAGAAATTGGGGAAATCATTGTGAAGACCATCCTAGATATCCTAGAGGAAAAAGGAATTCATCTAGCCGTTCAAGGTTGTGAACATGTCAATCGGGCCCTCGTTGTTGAACGTCAGTTGGCAGAACAGTTTGGTTTGGAAATAGTCAGTGTCCTTCCTACTCTCCATGCAGGAGGTTCAGGTCAGTTGGCAGCCTTCAAGTTTATGCAGGATCCAGTCGAGGTTGAATTTATCAAGGCTCATGCTGGATTGGATATCGGAGACACTGCAATTGGCATGCATGTCAAGCATGTTCAGGTTCCGATTCGCCCTCTTTTGAGAGAGATTGGTCATGCCCACGTAACGGCGTTGGCTAGTCGTCCAAAATTAATTGGAGGTGCGCGTGCGCACTATCCGCAAGATTCTATTAGAAAGTCGTGAGAATGAAAAAAACAAAACAACAACTAGAAAAAATTACCAAATATTCGATTCGTAAGCTAACTGTTGGGGTAGGTCCTGTAGCCATCGGGGCCTTCCTTTTTGGTGCCAGTACTCTTTCAGTAGATAAGGTGCATGCCAATGAAGTAGGTGGTGCTCATAGTGTTCATTACCGTTATCTGGCGGAGCAGGAATTGACCGAGTCTGAAAAAGCCCTGATTCATCATGAGGTTCCTACAGAATTTCAAAATGACGATATTCTCTATGTAGTTTATCGCAAGAAGGCGACTAACAGTCAACAACTTCCCTACACAGGAAGTAAGGAACTTGCTTTGGCAGGTCTTGGTTTGGCAACAGCTTCACTAGCAGTCTTTTTGGTGTCCAAAAAAGGTCGCAAAGAGATTCTAGGTGTTCTCTTGATTGGTTCTTTAGGAGCCAGTACTTTTGTACCTTATGGGACATTTGCGTTTGAAAATAAAGAATTGCTTTCTTATAACCAAACTATTTCGGCCTCTACACATGAAGGTTTGGCTGAAGGGATCATCCACATTGATGGCTATGAATATATTGGATACTTCAAGGAAGCAGAACTCCATCCCTCAAGCCCAGCTTCAGCTGAGAATCCTCAGTTGCCAGTAGAAAAGCAAAGTGCAAATGAAATCGAGAAAACAGAAGTAGTTCAAGAAACACCTACTGTCACTCCCCAACCTGTTGTCAAAACTCCTGTAGCACAAACTCCAGTTACTCCTGCTGTTGAAGAAAAACCAGTTTCTGCGAAGTCCCAGACAAGACAGGAAGAGAATTTAGTAGAGATTCCTTTTGAAACGGTCACAAGCCCAGATGCTAATTTGGCAGAAGGACAGACTCGTATCGTCACAGCGGGAGTAAACGGTCAGCGTCGTCTTGTAACCAAAGTATCGATGGTTGATGGTCAAGAGGTTAGAGAAGTCGTTGAAGACCAAGTGGTTCAAACTCCTGTTTCTCAAGTTGTTGCAGTAGGAACTAAGAAAGCAGTAGAATTAAGCCCAGCTCCAGAAGTAGAACCAAGCATCCAAGCAGCTAAGGGCACTCAAGAGCCTGGTAAAGAAAATCAAGCTTTAGTTCAACCAGAATTATCAGAGTATACAGAAACGCTTTCTACTAAAGGTTCTCAAGAACCTGAACATGAAATGCTATCTCCGACTTTAGAACTTCAAGAATATTACGAAGCAAAAGGAACGCAAGAGGAAGGTAAAGAAAATCAAGCTTTAACACAACCAACGCTTCCTGAATATCATGAAGCAAAAGGTGTTCAAGAAGTACAAGAAGGCGAAAAGCAAGGTAAAGCTCTTGTGCAACCAATACCAGAATACAGAATCGCTGAGGAAACGACTGAGAGTGAAGTTGAATTCAATACAGAAGAAGTATTAGATTCTTCCAAATATATAGGTGGTGATACTGTAACTCGTGAAGGTGTTAAAGGTGTTCAACAGACAACAACTGTAAAAAGTGCTGAAAATAATGAAGTTCTTGCAACAACTACAGAAGTGAAAACACCACCTGTTTCTAAAATTGTTACAAAAGGTACGAAACCAGTTGAAGGAACAGTAGATGAAACTGAAGAAGTAGAGATTCCTTTTGAAACAAAAACGCAAGAAGATGACACTTTAAAACGTGGGATAGAAGAAGTTGCTCAACAAGGTGAAAACGGCAAGAAACAAATTACCAAGACCTATAAAACGATTCGTGGTGAAAAAACAAATGATGCTCCAACAGTAGTAGAAAAAGTTATCCAAGAACCTCAAGATAAAATTATTAAAAAAGGTACAAAAGGGTTAGAAAAACCTACTTTACAATGGGCTAATACTGAAAAAGATGTCTTGAAGAAGAGTGTCACAGCTAGTTATACATTGAATAAACCAGCTGGAGTAGAAATTAAATCCATCAAATTAGCATTAAAAGATAAAGATGGAAAAGTTGTCAAAGAAGTAACGGTTGCTGAAAATAAATTAAACGCTACTTTAGATAAATTAAAATATTATCAAGGTTACACCCTATCTACTACAATGATTTATGATCGTGGAGAAGGTGAAGAAACTGAGAAATTAGAAGATAAACAAATTCAATTAGACCTTAAAAAAGTTGAAATCAAAAACATTAAAGAAACAAGTTTGATGAGTGTAGACGATGCAGGTGTTGAAACAGATAAGAGCTTATTAACTGAAAAGCCGACAGATGTTGCTCCACTTTACCTACGAGTGACAACTCATGATAACAAAACAACAAGACTAGCGGTAAGTTCTGTTGAAGAAGTTGTTGTTGATGGGAAAACATTATACAAAGTGGTAGCTAAAGCTCCTGACTTAGTTCAACGTAGAGCTGATGATACACTAAGAGAAGAGTATGTACATTATTTTGAAAAACAAAAAGCACACGAAGGGGATGTATATTATAGCTTTGACGACCTTGTAAAAGCTATGAAAGCTAACCCAAGTGGTACCTTTAAACTTGGTGCAGACCTTAATGCAGCTAACGTACCAACTCCGAATAAGGAATATGTACCTGGTAAATTTAGCGGTCACTTAACAAGTGTTGATGGTAAACAGTATTCAATCCACAACATGGCACGTCAACTATTCGGTAATATCGAAGGTGGTTCAGTTAAAAATATTAATTTAGCTAACGTTAACATCAATATGCCTTGGATTGAAAACATTTCTGCCCTTGCTAGATCTGTTAAAAATGCTACTGTTGAGAACGTTAAAGTTACTGGTAGCATTCTTGGTAAAGATGGAATCTCTGGTATCACTAATAAGGTAGATATTGGTGGACAACTGACAAATGTTGCCTTTATCGGGAAACTTACTGGTGTTGGTGATAGACCTTGGGGTATGGCTGGTATCGCCGGTGAAGTTTGGAAAGGTAACATTAAGAAAGCTTATGTAGATGCTGATATGGTTGCTAATAAAGCTCGTGCTGGTGGACTTGTTGCTGTTACGGATAACGGTTCTGATCCTAACGGTATTGATAAATATGCTTCTGTACGTAATGCGGTGACTAAAGGTACTATCGATATTAAGAACCCTGTTGAAGTTGGTGGTTTCATCAGTAAAAACTGGACATGGGGTAGAGTTGCAGATACTGTTTCAATGATGAAAGTTAAAAACGGTGAAGAATTCTATGGATCTAGAGATATTGATACTGAAGATGGTTACTATACAAACAATGTACTAGAAAGAAACTTTGTAGTAAAAGATGTTAGTACAGGTAGTCGTTCATATAAACGCTCACGCTCTAATAGAATTAAAGAAATTAGTCTTGAAGAAGCAAATAAAAAAATCGAGGCAATGGGTATCACAGCCGATAAATTTGAAATTGCTCCACTTGTGGAAGATAAATTGAATCAAGCCAAACCAAAAGCTGATACGTATAAAGAGACTCAAGATTACAATGCAGAACGTGAACTTGCATACCGTAATATTGAAAAACTTCAACCGTTCTACAATAAAGAATGGATTATCAATCAAGGGAACAAGATTCCTGAAGGATCTAAATTATTAACGACTGAAGTATTATCTGTAACAGGTATGAAAGATGGACAATTTGTAACTGATTTATCAGATATTGATAAGATTATGATTCATTATGCTGATGGTACGAAAGAAGAAAAATCTGTATCACCTAAGGCTACATCAAACGTAGAACAAGTAAAAGAATATGGTATTACAGATTTAGGAGATGTAGTTTACACACCAAATATGGTAGTTAAAGATCGTACTCAATTACTAAGTGATGTTAAAGCAAAACTAGATACAATTACTCTTGAATCTCCTGAAGTTCGTGCGATAACAGGTAATGTTGGAGCATTATATTTAGAAGAAAGTTTCGCAGAAGTAAAAGGAAATCTTGATAAATTAGTAAAAGCTCTTGTTGAAAATGAAGATCATCAGTTAAATGGTGATGAGGCAGCCATCAAAGCACTTCTTAAGAAAGTAGAAGATAATAAAGCTAAAATTATGATGGCACTTACTTACCTCAATCGTTATTATGGAATTGAATATGGTGACTTGAACATTAAGAATATGATGATGTTTAAACCAGACTTCTATGGTAAGACACCAAGTGTTATTGACAGATTGATTCGAATTGGCTCGCAAGAAAAGAACTTAAAGGGTGATAGAACTCAAGATGCATACCGTGAAATGATTGCAGGAGACACTGGTAAAGGTGATTTACGTAGTTTCTTAGATTATAATATGCGTCTCTTCACAAATGACACTGATCTTAATGATTGGTTTATTCACTCAGCGAAAAATGTTTATGTTGTAGAACCTGAAACAACAAATCCAGATTTCAAAAATAAACGTCATCGTGTCTTTGATGGTCTGAATAATAATATGCATGCACGTATGATTTTACCATTATTGAACTTGAAGAAAGCACATATCTTTATGATTTCAACCTATAATACTATGGCTTATAGTTCATTTGAAAAATATGGTAAAAATACAGAAGCTGAACGTGAAGCGTTCAAAGAACGTATTAATTATGTAGCTAAAGCTCAACAAACATACTTAGACTTCTGGTCACGTCTTGCACTTCCGAATGTTCGAGATAGACTGCTTAAGAGTCAAAATATGGTACCTACACCTGTATGGGATAATCAAGCTTATGCGGGTATTAAGGATGCTAACCGTCGTGGATATGGTACAGATGGTAAGGTAGCGACACCAATTCGTGAGTTATTTGGCCCAACAGACAGATGGCATCAAATTAATTGGAATATGGGAGCGATGGCTAAAGTCTATGCAAATCCATATGAAGATGAACAAGTTTTCTTCATGGTAACAAATATGTTAGAGGACTTTGGTATTTCAGCATTTACACATGAAACAACTCACGTAAATGACCGTATGGCATACTTAGGTGGTCATAGACATCGTCAAGGTACAGATCTTGAAGCATATGCGCAAGGTATGTTACAAACGCCTGATAAATCCACATCAAATGGTGAATATGGAGCATTAGGGATTAACATGGCTTATCATCGTCAAAATGATGGAGATCAATGGTATAATCCAGATCCTGATAAATTACAAACTCGTGAACAAATCGATCACTACATGAAGAACTATAATGATGCTCTTATGATGTTAGACCATCTTGAAGCTGATGCTGTATTACCGCAGTTAAAAGGAAATACAAGTCGTTGGTTCAAGAAAATGGATCGACAATACCGTAGTGGAAATTCAGGTCATCAGTTCGATAAAATTCGTGAGTTGACAGAGGATGAGAAAAAATTAGCAATTAATACAATTGATGATTTAATTACTAATAACTTAATGACGAAACATGGAGCTCCTGGTGACGGTACTTATAACCCAACGGACTTCAGCTCTGCTTATGTCAATATGAATATGATGACAGGTATCTATGGCGGTAATACAAGTCAAGGTGCTCCTGGTGCGGCATCATTTAAACATAATACATTCCGTATGTGGGGTTACTTCGGATATGAGAATGGATTTGTTGGATATGCTTCTAGTAAGTATCAAGATGCAGCTAATAAAGAAAATAATAAGATGTTAGGTGATGACTTCATTATCAAGAAAGTTTCTAATAACAGATTTAGTACCCTTGAAGAATGGAAAAAAGCTTATTATCAAGAAGTGAAAGCAAAAGCTGACAAAGGATTTACTGCAATTGAAATTGATGGTAAACAAATTACTAATTATGCTGAGCTAAAAGTCTTATTTGATAAGGCGGTTGAGGCTGATCTTGCAGGTGGAGGAACAACTAAAACTGTAGAGCTTAAATCAAAAGTCTTCAAAGCACTTCTTAAGAATACAGACGGATTCTCAGGAAATCTTTTTAAAGAATAAATTGTATTAAATAGATGAGTAAAAAGGTAGATTAAGTTTTTCTTGATCTGCCTTTTTATGCTATACTTGAAATATGCATAGAAAAACAGTGATTGATTTTAGGGCTTTGGGGGAGAGATGCACCTTTACCCAGCCGATTAAAGAGTTGAAAACGAGAAATGTAGCAGAAGTGGCAGATTTGCTGGCACAAGTGGAAAGCTACCAAGAGCAAGGCTATTATGTGGTGGGCTATGTCAGCTACGAGGCTGCGCCGGCTTTTGAGGAGAAATTAGCAGTTCACAAGGCTCATCTACTGGGTGAGTACCTGCTTTACTTTACTGTTCATGATAGCGTAGAAACATCCCCTATTCCTCTGATTTATGATGAAGTTGATTTGCCTTCAAATTGGCAGGAAGTGACGTCTGAAGCAGACTATGAAAAGGCGATTGCCCAGATTCATCATCATTTGCGGCAGGGAGACACCTATCAGGTCAACTATACCGTCCAACTCAAGCAAGATTTAAGCGCCAATCCGTTTGCCATCTACAATCGTATGGTGGTAGAGCAGGAGGCGGGCTACAATGCCTATGTTGAACATGACGAGATGGCAGTGATATCCATGAGTCCAGAACTCTTTTTTGAGCAGAATAACCGCGAGTTGACAACGCGACCAATGAAGGGAACGACTCAGCGTGGCATGACTGACCAAGAAGACTTGGAGCAGGCCAGTTGGTTGGAACAGGATCCTAAAAATCGCTCTGAAAATATGATGATTGTGGACCTCTTGCGCAATGATATGAACCGTATTTCTGAAGTGGGGAGCGAGTACGTGGAGCGTCTGTGTCAGGTAGAGCAGTATTCAACTGTTTGGCAGATGACTTCGACCATCAAGAGTCGGTTGCGAGAGGATGTTGACCTTGTTGCAATCTTTCGCTCTCTCTTTCCTTGCGGTTCCATAACGGGCGCTCCCAAAATTGCGACTATGGAAATCATTAAGGACTTGGAGCCACAACCGCGTGGAGTCTACTGTGGAACGATTGGTCTCTTGCTTCCAAATGGACGACGGATTTTTAATGTTGCTATTCGGACCATTCAACTGCATCAAGGGAAAGCCATCTATGGAGTTGGCGGAGGCATTACTTGGGATAGCACTTGGAAATCTGAATACCGCGAGGTTCATCAAAAGGCAGCTGTTCTCTATCGTAAACAAGATCGTTTCCAACTGATTACTACAGGGAAAATCAGCCAGAAGTGCTTGCTGTTTGAGAATCAACATATAGAAAGACTGAGAAAAGCTAGTCGGTATTTTGCCTTTCCATTTGATTCAGAAAACTTGAAACAAAAGATAGAGGAAGAGTGTCAGGCTTGTGATGCTAATCAAGATTACCGCTTGCGTATTTCTCTCAGCAAGTCTGGAGAGATAGAACTTAGTCGACAAATCTTAACACCTCTTAGTCCAAGTTTTTGTCAGGCCAAACTTTGCCTTCAGGAAGCCAATTTGCAACAAGCATTTACCTATTTTAAAACAAGCCACCGACCTCACTTGAACCTAGGGGAACAAGAGAAGATTTACCACAATAAGTCTGGAGAACTTCTTGAAACCTCTATCGGAAATTTGGTTCTGAAAATTGCTGGGAAACTCTACACACCGCCTATCCGACTTGGAATCTTGCCAGGAATTTATCGTCAGCATTTGCTGGAAACAGGACAGGTAGAAGAGAAAGTCTTGACCTTGGCAGATTTAGCCCAAGCAGAAGCTATTTACGGCTGTAATGCAGTGAGAGGCTTGTATGAATTAAGCCTTGAGGAGAACTAGATGAAACTGATATTTTTACACGGGTTAGGGCAGTCAGCAGAGTCTTGGAAAGAGGTTCGAAATCTACTGATAGATTATCCTTCTGAGGCTATTGAGTTATTTCCTTTTGGAATTAACAGCTATCAAAACGCCAAGGGGCGAGTATATCAGTACCTAGCTCAAGAGACAGAACCTTTTGTTTTGGTTGGATTGTCCTTAGGTGCTGCCCTAGCACTAGAACTTTCCAGTTATGATTTACCAAATCTCCGAGCTTTGGTTCTATCAGGATGTCCACTTAAACTGTCTGGTAATATCCTATTTTATCTTCAGTTGCTGATATTTAAATTACTCCCTCAAAGGGTATTTGAAAAACAGGGAGCAGATAAGACTTTTTTAATAGGTATTTCCAAAGAATTGAAGACACTTGATTTAACGGATATAGCAGGGACTTGCTCCTATCCAACCTTACTAATTTGTGGTGGCAAAGATAAACCGAATCTTAGTTCTATGAGAAGTCTTCATAAACTAATATCAGAATCCCAATTTCAGATTATCCCTGACGGTCCTCATATTCTGAATAGGGCTAAACCAAAAGAGTTTGCAGAAATAACCAGAAGTTTTCTTGAATTGCTGAAATAAGTTTGATAAAATACTATTGAAATTGATAACATTGTTATAGGAGAAAGAAATGAACAAACGTCTATTTTAAAAAATGAGTCTGGCGACCTTGTCAGTTTTAGCCTTATTTTCACAACCTGTATTAGCAGAAGAAAATATTCATTTTTCTAGTTGTAAGGAAGCTCGGGCGAATGGATACGCGGATATTCATGAGGGAGAATCTGGTTATTCTGCCAAGTTAGACCGTGATCATGATGGTGTGGCGTGTGAATTGAAAAATGCTCCAAAAGGTGCTTTCAAAGCAAAACAATCAACGGCGGCTCAAACTGATACAAGTTCAGCAACAGCAAGTGGCTGGGTTAAGCAGGACGGTGCTTGGTACTACTTTGATGAAAATGGAAATCCAGTGAAAAATGCTTGGCAGGGAAGCTATTACCTGAAAGCTGATGGTAAAATGGCACAGAGCGAATGGATTTATGATTCTTCCTATCAAGCTTGGTATTATTTGAAATCAGATGGATCTTATGCAAAGAATGCATGGCAAGGAGCTTACTACCTTAAATCAAACGGTAAAATGGCACAAGGTGAATGGATTTATGACTCTTCTTACCAAGCCTGGTATTACTTGAAATCAGATGCTTCATACGCTCGCAATACATGGCAAGGCAATTACTATTTGAAATCAGATGGTAAAATGGCTAAAAATGAGAGAGTTGATGGAGGTCGTTACTATGTCGATGCTTCAGGTCTCTGGAAACCATAAGTCAGGATAAAATTCAGAAAGTTAATGCAAACCTTTGCATAAACGATTAGTTTTTGTTATACTATATCTGTAAGCATTTTCAGTTAATTCATAATGAAAAAGGAGAATATGATGAGTCAAAAGATTATTGGGATTGACCTTGGTGGAACTTCTATCAAATTTGCAATTTTGACAACAGCAGGAGAAATCCAAGAAAAATGGTCTATCAAGACCAACATTTTAGATGAGGGAAGTCATATCGTAGATGATATGATTGAGTCTATTCAACACCGTTTGGACTTGCTTGGATTGGCAGCAGCGGACTTCCAAGGTATTGGAATGGGTTCGCCAGGCGTGGTTGACCGTGAAAAAGGAACAGTTATTGGTGCCTACAACTTGAACTGGAAAACCCTTCAACCAATTAAAGAAAAGATTGAAAAAGCCTTGGGTATTCCATTCTTCATCGATAATGATGCCAACGTGGCAGCTCTTGGTGAACGTTGGATGGGTGCTGGTGATAACCAACCAGACGTCGTCTTTATGACACTTGGTACTGGTGTTGGTGGCGGTATTGTCGCAGAAGGCAAATTGCTTCACGGTGTTGCTGGTGCAGCAGGTGAGCTTGGCCATATCACTGTTGACTTTGACCAACCAATCGCATGTACTTGCGGTAAGAAAGGTTGCCTTGAGACAGTTGCTTCGGCAACAGGGATTGTCAATTTGACTCGTCGCTATGCTGATGAATACGAAGGCGATGCAGCCTTGAAACGCTTGATTGATAACGGAGAAGAAGTAACTGCTAAGACTGTCTTTGATCTGGCAAAAGAAGGAGACGACCTTGCTTTGATCGTTTACCGTAACTTCTCACGTTACTTGGGAATCGCTTGTGCTAACATTGGCTCAATCCTAAACCCATCAACAATCGTCATCGGTGGCGGTGTATCAGCTGCAGGAGAATTCCTTCTACAAGGTGTTCAAAAAGTCTATGACGAAAATAGCTTCCCACAAGTACGCACATCTACTAAATTGGCTCTTGCAACTCTAGGAAATGACGCTGGAGTCATCGGAGCAGCATCACTTGTATTGCAATAAAATAATAAAAGGGGGGAAAAGCTAACCTAGAGTTAGTAATGTTCCTCTTTTCTTTTTTATGCTATACTAGTTAGGACAATGAATGAGGTGAAACGAAATGACAAAAGCAGATACGATTTTTAAAGAGAATATTGAACGAATCCTCAAAGACGGTGTCTTTTCTGAGCAGGCACGTCCTAAGTACAAGGATGGAACTGTTGCTAACTCCAAGTACGTAACAGGTGTCTTTGCCGAGTATGACTTGGCTAAGGGAGAATTCCCCATCACAACCTTGCGTCCTATCGCTATCAAATCCGCCATCAAGGAAGTGCTCTGGATTTACCAAGACCAGTCTAATAGCTTAGAGGTGCTAAATAGCAAGTACAATGTTCACTACTGGAATGACTGGGAAGTGGGAGATACAGGAACAATCGGTGAGCGCTATGGTGCTGTTGTTAAGAAACACGATATCATTAACAAGCTTCTCAAGCAGTTGGAAGCCAACCCTTGGAACCGCCGCAATATTATTTCGCTTTGGGATTACCAAGCTTTCGAAGAAACAGATGGGTTGCTCCCGTGCGCCTTTCAGACCATGTTTGATGTCCGCCGTGTAGATGGAGAAATCTATCTGGATGCGACCTTGACCCAGCGTTCTAATGATATGCTGGTGGCTCATCACATCAATGCTATGCAGTATGTGGCTCTTCAAATGATGATTGCCAAGCATTTCGGCTGGAAGGTTGGGAAATTCTTCTACTTCATAAATAACCTCCATATCTATGATAATCAATTTGAACAAGCTCAGGAATTGCTCCGTCGTGAGCCGTCAAACTGCCAACCACGCTTGGTTTTAAATGTTCCTGATGGGACTAATTTCTTTGATATCAAAGCAGAAGATTTTGAGTTGGTGGATTATGACCCTGTTAAGCCACAGTTGAAGTTTGACCTAGCTATTTAAAAGAATAGAAAAAAGAAGTTGAGACAATGAATCCCAACTTCTTTTGTTTCTTAACGTGATACGCGGCGACGAGCTGCTTTTTTACGGTTTTCTTCGATGAAAGCTGCTTTTTGCTCTTCTGGTTCAATTACTTTCTTTTTAAATGCGTATACCGCGCCTGCAAGTGCAGCGACAGTTCCTGCGACACCTGTTACAAGACCTTTAGCGAATCCTTTAGCCATGAGTCTTCCTCCTTTATCTTCTTAATCAGCCAGCCCCCTCAAGAGGTCACATTTTTCTGACTGACCTTTTTGTGTTATAATAATAGTAACGAAAAAATGGGAATTTTTCAAGGAAAAAAGATGAAAACAAAAATAATTGTGATTGTTGGACCGACTGCTGTTGGAAAAACAGCCCTTGCTATTGAAGTTGCCAAGCGTTTTAATGGCGAAGTGGTTAGTGGAGATAGCCAGCAAGTCTATCGAGGACTTGATATTGGGACGGCCAAGGCTAGTCCAGAAGAGCAGGCAGCTGTTCCCCATCATTTAATCGATGTTAGAGAGGTAACCGAGTCTTACTCGGCTTTTGATTTTGTTTCAGAAGCTAAGATGGCTATTGAGGATATTCACAGTCGGGGTAAGCTAGCCATTATTGCTGGTGGGACTGGACTGTATATCCAGAGCTTGCTTGAAGGTTACCACCTAGGTGGGGAGACTCCCCATGAGGAGATTCTAGCTTATCGAGCTAGTTTGGAGCCATATTCAGATGAGGAATTAGCCCATTTGGTGGAGCAAGCAGGCCTTGAGATTCCCCAGTTTAATCGTCGTCGTGCTATGCGTGCCTTGGAAATAGCCCATTTTGGTCAGGATTTGGAAAATCAAGAGACCTTGTATGAACCATTGATTATCTGCTTGGATGATGAACGCAATCAATTATATGAACGTATCAATCATCGAGTGGATTTGATGTTTGAGGCTGGGCTTTTGGATGAGGCCAAGTGGCTTTTTGACCATTACCCTGATGTGCAGGCTGCTAAAGGGATTGGCTACAAGGAACTCTTTCCATATTTCCGTGGAGAGCAGACCTTGGAGGAAGCCAGTGAGAGTCTCAAACAGGCTACTCGTCGTTTTGCCAAGCGTCAGTTGACTTGGTTCCGTAATCGCATGCAGGTGACCTTTTATCAGATTGGAGAAGCTGGTGTAAAAGACCGCATTTTAAGCCAGATAGAGGAGTTTTTAGATGATTGATACGGAAAAAAAAGAGGAGCGAGTCCTGCTCATAGGTGTGGAATTGCAGGGTATGGACAATTTTGACCTCTCCATGGAAGAGTTGGGCAGTCTAGCCAAGACAGCTGGGGCAGTCGTAGTCGATAGCTACAGACAAAAGCGTGAAAAGTATGATTCTAAGACCTTTGTCGGCTCTGGTAAGTTGGAAGAAATTGCGCTTATGGTGGATGCAGAAGAAATCACAACTGTCATTGTCAATAACCGTTTAACTCCACGGCAAAATGTCAATCTAGAGGAAGTTCTGGGTGTTAAGGTCATTGACCGTATGCAGTTGATTTTGGATATCTTTGCAATGCGGGCTCGAAGTCATGAAGGGAAACTCCAAGTCCACCTAGCCCAGCTAAAATATCTCTTGCCTCGCTTGGTTGGTCAGGGAATTATGCTCAGCCGTCAGGCAGGGGGAATTGGTTCCCGTGGACCTGGTGAAAGCCAGCTGGAGCTGAACCGTCGTAGCGTTCGCAATCAAATCACGGATATCGAGCGCCAGCTCAAGGTGGTTGAGAAAAATCGGGCGACTGTCAGAGAAAAACGTTTGGAGTCAAGCACCTTTAAGATTGGTTTGATTGGTTATACCAATGCTGGGAAGTCAACTATCATGAACACCTTGACCAGTAAGACTCAGTATGAGGCTGACGAGCTATTTGCGACTCTAGATGCGACGACTAAGAGTATCCATCTGGGAGGCAATCTCCAAGTAACTTTGACAGATACAGTTGGCTTTATCCAAGATTTGCCGACAGAGTTGGTATCCAGTTTCAAGTCAACCTTGGAAGAAAGTAAGCATGTTGATCTTCTGGTTCATGTTATCGATGCCAGCAATCCTTACCACGAAGAGCATGAAAAAACAGTTCTGTCCATCATGAAAGACCTGGATATGGAAGATATTCCTCGCCTGACCCTGTATAATAAAGCGGATTTGGTGGAAGATTTCACGCCTACCCAAACGCCTTATGCCCTCATTTCTGCCAAGTCTGAGGATAGTCGTGAGAATTTGCAGGCTTTGTTTTTAGAGAAAATCAAGAATATTTTTGAATCTTTTACCCTGCGCGTGCCTTTTTCAAAGTCTTACAAGATTCATGATTTAGAAAGTGTTGCGATTCTTGAAGAACGTGATTATCAGGAAGACGGCGAAGTCATTACAGGCTACATTTCCGAGAAAAATAAATGGAGGTTAGACGAATTTTATGACTGATATCAAAACCTTAGCTCTAAAATATGGGGGCTATACAAGTCTGGATAAGGTCTATCTGGATCAACTTCTAGCTGGTAGAACAGAGCAAGAGCAGTTGGCACTGATCACTCCTCCGCCTAGCGTGGTCAATGCCTACTTTGCTGAACTCTACCAGAAAAAGAGTCCTGAGGCTGCGACGGATTATTTTGCGGAACTCAGTCAGGAACTGAATCTTTACAATACTGAGCCAAGTTTCACCCTAGAAAATAAGCCCTTTGTTCGGCTTAATCTGTCTGGTAAATCCTTTGGTTTCTGCTATGAGAGTGAGGGTCTTGGTCGAATTTTCTCTGAAAATGAGGAGAAGATTTCAGATGACTTGCTCTTTGAAATTGCGCAAATTTTTCCCCATCAACTAGTCTTTGAAGAGTCTGGTAAGATTTACATGAAGGCTGTCGGAGATGAGGAAGTTGTTAGTGTGGAGAGTCTCACAGCTTTGACTGATTTGGAAAGCTTGGCTGATGGTCGCAAGCGTCTTAAAGGCTACAGCCAAGAGGAGTTATTACAAGAAGCTACTGCTTTTTCTGGCAAGCGCTATTTCCGATCGGAAAACCGCACAGCCATGTTATATATTGATTAATTAGAAAGTATCGAATGGATATTCAATTTTTAGGAACGGGGGCTGGTCAGCCCTCTAAAGCCCGCAACGTTTCAAGTCTTGCCCTGAAACTCTTGGACGAGATTAACGAAGTCTGGCTCTTTGACTGTGGAGAAGGTACGCAAAATCGCATTCTGGAAACCACAATTCGACCACGTAAGGTCAGCAAAATCTTTATCACCCATCTGCATGGAGACCACATTTTTGGCCTGCCAGGTTTCCTTTCTAGCCGTGCTTTTCAGGCCAATGAAGAGCAGACAGATTTGGACATCTACGGACCTCAAGGGATCAAGTCTTTTGTCTTAACCAGTCTACGTGTGTCAGGTTCTCGTCTGCCTTATCGCATTCATTTTCATGAGTTTGACCAAGATTCTCTAGGAAAAATCCTTGAGACTGATAAATTCACGGTGTATGCAGAAGAGCTGGACCACACTATTTTCTGTGTTGGTTATCGTGTCATACAAAAGGACCTAGAAGGAACGCTGGATGCTGAAAAACTCAAGGCTGCTGGTGTCCCATTTGGCCCACTTTTTGGAAAAATTAAAAACGGTCAGGACGTTATTCTTGAAGACGGTACTGAAATCAAGGCAGCAGACTATATCTCAGCTCCCCGTCCGGGTAAGATTATCACCATTCTGGGTGACACCCGCAAAACTAGTGCTAGTGTGCGTCTGGCTGTCAATGCTGATGTCCTGGTTCATGAATCGACTTATGGCAAGGGCGATGAAATAATTGCTCGTAATCATGGTCACTCTACTAACATGCAAGCTGCACAAGTAGCGGTAGAAGCAGGTGCTAAACGCCTCTTACTCAACCACATCAGTGCTCGTTTTCTCTCAAAAGATATCAGCAAACTCAAGAAAGACGCTGCTAGTGTCTTTGAAAACGTCCATGTGGTCAAAGACTTGGAAGAGGTGGAAATCTAAAAGATTGAGAAAGGATAAGTATGCCTACTATTCTTATTACAGGAGCTAGCGGTGGTCTAGCCCAAGAAATGGTCAAACTTTTACCAGAAGACCAGCTCATCTTGCTTGGTCGAGATAAGGAAAAATTAGCTCAACTCTACGGAAATCATCCCCATGCAGAATTAATTGAAATCGACATTACCGATGATTCAGCCCTAGAAACTCTGGTAGCAGACCTCTATCTCCGCTATGGCAAGATTGATGTCTTGATTAACAACGCTGGTTACGGGATTTTTGAGGAATTTGACCAGATTTCCGACCAAGACATTCACCAGATGTTTGAGGTCAATGCCTTTGCTCTGATGAATCTGTCTCGTCGCCTTGCGGCTCGAATGAAGGAAAGTCGAAAAGGCCATATCATCAATATTGTTAGCATGGCAGGTTTGATTGCTACTGGTAAGTCTAGTCTCTACTCTGCTACCAAGTTTGCGGCCATTGGTTTTTCAAATGCTCTGCGTCTCGAACTTATGCCCTATGGAGTCCATGTGACAACAGTCAATCCAGGACCAATCCGCACAGGATTTTTTGACCAAGCTGACCCAGATGGAACCTATCTCAAGTCGGTTGATCGCTTTCTCTTAGAACCAGATGCAGTAGCTAAAAAGATTGTCAAGATTATAGGAAAAAACAAACGAGAACTTAATCTACCAATATTGTTGAACCTAGCCCATAAGTTTTATAGTATTTTTCCCAAGCTAGCTGATAAGCTGGCAGGGGAGACTTTTAATTATAAATAAAAAAGTTGTTCCTAAAATGGAGCAACTTTTTTTGACGATTAGAATAAATCAATTCCAGTCTTATTTAATGCGTGGCAGTGATAGGTGAAGGCGTTAATAAAATTAGAGTAGTATTGCTGATCAATAAATTTTGCACTTTGAAGATAATTAAATAGATTTTTGGCTAGGGGAATAGCCTCGGGTTTATTCCATCTAAATTGATTGTAAATATGTTCAACTTCTAGAAACATGAGGGGAATAGCTAGATAGCCTCGTTCGAAGGTCTGAAGTGATTTAATTTTTTTAATAATATCGTCAGCCTTTTGATAGTAACCCAGTTCAGAGAAGTATTTTGCGGAGAAAGTGAGAGCATTTAAAATGCGGATGTAGGTGTCAGTATTGGCACTTTCTTTGTACATAAGTAGTAATTGTTTGGTCATATGATCAATAAGTTCCATCGGACAATGATTGACAATGACGCGATAAATTTCAAGTTCGATACTATTAAAGACATCAGATTTCATTAAATGATTGATAATGTTTTGAATTCTGGCAACAGTTTCAGGACTTTTTGATATGGTTGGATAATGTCTTAATTTAATAGATTTGAAAATCATCTCTGCTTGAAGTGGATTGTCTTTTAGGTAGACATCAAATAATTTTTCGTATTCTTCAATATAAGTGAGGATATCTTCTTCATGGACCACATGCTTACCAAATTCTATAGCTGGTAATTCTAAGCAGTCTCCACCTTTATTTGCATAGGCAAGAACAAAATCATTCCATTCAACTCCGATAACGATTAACAGTTTGGCAAAGTTTTCAAGTGAAATTCCTTTATCTCCTTTTTCAAATTGACTAAGGAACTGTGGCGATACGATATCTGAAGCGGCTTCCTTTAGGCTGAGGCCTCGTGCTTCGCGCAGGTACTTAAATGTAGCTCCAAATGGATATAGGTTTTCCATAAATAGTCTCCTTACATACTTCTAAGACTATTATACAAAAATTTAGAGAAAAAAATGGAGAAAGAAAACTATAGTTACAAAATATTAGAATTCTGTGCTATTTTTTGTTTTTATGAACAAGATTGAAACTATAGTTTAAATGATGAAAAAATAGATAGGTAATGTACAATCAGTTCTGTAAACACAAAAAGGAATAAATTCCTTATAGTAGAGTTAACACCTCTTACTATAAGAGATTTATTCCTAATGTGGTCATGAATAGTTTTTGAGAATAGTAAAAAAGAGTTGATGAACCAAACTCAAATTACTTATTAATGCACTGAGTAACGCTGGGCAATATCTACGATATTATCAGCTATAAGGTCTGCGGTTAAATGAGAACCTCCATTATCTAACTCTTCAAACCAGTTTTCCAATACGACATTTGTAACAGGAGAAACAGTATCAGGAGCAATATGATAATTATTCCTTAAAAACTGTTCTACTTCAGCTCTGAGAGTTTGTTTTTCATTTGACAAAATCATATCGTTTCCTCCTTAACTAGGGTTAGTTTATCTGCAATTTTTTGACTACATATACACAATTGCGTATCATCCTGATATTTTCCCAAAAGAATTTTAGCAGTTTGTTCTAAGGTATTCAATCCTTGGAAATAATTATCTAACGTTTCTTTCAATCGTGTAACTTGACCATCAAGAACTGGACCAAATACTGCTGAAAAATGATGAATATTATTTCCAGACTTAGCATCTAACTCCAATCTATTTTTATAAACAAACTGAAAGTATTCTTTGTCAATTTCAAAAATTTTAGTTTCAGAATTATCAAGTTCTTGAAATTGATAACTTAGAACAACCGATTTTACATTCGGATTAAAAGGAATTTCATCTTTTGTTTTCCGCTGAGCCCATTTAATTGCTTGGCTGAGCTTAGATGTCACATAAAATCCTATACCAAAATCACAGTTACGTTTACTATGATAAACATCTATTCCATCTTTTAAAGAAGCAACTTGAGTAGATGTTGTTCCGTGATACCAAATTTTTGTACTGCTAAACTCCTTATTAAAGTTTAACTCTTCCATAAAATAATTATAGCATTTTTCTAGGATTTACGCACCTACTACCTGTTTCAATTCTAGTTTAGATAAGTCAACTACTTTAAAATCCTTCTAAAACTATTATACAAAATTTTAGAGAAAAAAAGGAGAAAGAAAACTATAGTTACAAAATATTAGAATTCTATGCTATTCTTTGTTTTTATGAACAAGATTGAAACTATAGTTTAAATGACGAAAAATTTAGATATCTATTATGGTATGATAGGGAAGGGATGGGAGATAAAGTGAGCTTGTTATACTAGTATAACAAGGATTGACTTACCACTCAATCCTAATCTATCAGCCATCAAAGGAGAAAATGATGAAGAAACTGAAAACCCTCACAACTTCAACAGCTATTGCGCTTGCGTCTGTTGGTGTGCCTGCATTTGCTCAGGAAGCAACTACTACAACAGCAGTTGACACTACTGCTGTCAATGAACCAGCTCTTGTTTCAAAACCTGTAGCTGATGCAAAACCAGAAGTGAAGAAATCTTCTGATGTCAAGCCTGCTCTTGATGCTCAAGAATCTACTGTTAAACAAGTTGAAGCTGAGAGCCAAACAGCAACCGCTGAAGCTACTTCTGCTAACAAAGTTGTCACAACTACTGAAACTGCTTTGACAAGCGCTAAAGAGAACTTGAAGTCAGCGGAAGCTGTTAAAGCCAATGCTACAGAAGAAAATATCACTGCTACAAAAGCTAAACAAGATGCTAATGTAAAAGCTCAAGAAGCCAATCAAACAGCAACTGAAGCGTCTACTGAAGCGATTAAAGCTCAAACTGAAACTGTAGCAAGTGAAACAGCTAACCTTGCAAGCGCAACAAGTAAGAAAGCTGAAGCGGATAAAACAGTAACCGCTAAAGAAGCGAATGTAAAATCAGCTGAAGACGCGCTAAATGGTTCAGGACTTGGTGAAGCTAAAGCCTCACTTGCCCAAGCTGAAAAAGATATTGAACAAGCAAATACGAATATCTCAAGCGCAACAAAAGCTGTCGAAACTGCTAAGAAAGCAGATAGCAACCGCGCAGATGCCATCAAACAAGCTGAGAACAATGTGAATGTCAAAAATGACGCATTGAAATTAGCTAAAGAAATGATGGACGCCGACCAAAATAAAGTTGATTCTATCCAAGAAAAAGCAGATGCTACAGCGTCTAAAGAAAAAGAAGCTCAAACTGCCTTGGATGTGGAAAAAGCTCGCTCTGGTGAAGCTGTCATTCATATGGGAAATCCAGTTCACCATTTAACAGATGAAGAAAAAGCTTACTATGGTCTTGATAAAAACGATATTACATTTAAAGATGCTTCAAGCTATTATATCCGTAATCGTTATAAAAATAAAGGTAAAGCTGATGAACTAATGTTGACAATGGGAGCAAAAATGCATAACGCTCTCACAGTTGACTTCAATAAAAACGATGCGAATCGCAAAGTTGATATTGACCATTTAACAGATGCCCAAATTATTGAAATTAGTGATTTTTATGCTAAATTGATCCATGCTTTACAAGACAACATGGGATACCCAGAAACATATAAATCTGCAACATACGTTGCTCAAGATACTCTTGACTACAGTAAACAAAGAGCTAAAGGTTATGAAGCTCGTGGAACTGACCCTGCTGTAGCTGGTCACCTTAAAGATAACATTGGGAATGAAAATCTAGCCACTGTTCATGGTAATAGTGCAACAACAATGCTTGATTTGAAATATGCTGTGTTAGATGCTTTTAAAAGATATTCATTCCTTGATGACGAATCAAATTGGGGACACGCAGCTAACAACCTAACTGGTGGTGGTATTGCTATGACAGTCGCAAACATCAACGGCAGACGTTGGTTTGTCAACTCATTTGGTAGCAAAGATACCAAAGGTACATACAAAATCAACCTTAACCAAGACCTTGCCCAACTTGAAGCAAAACTAGCTGAAGCACAAAAACAAAACAGTCAAGCTCAAACAGCTCTTGCAAACGCTAAAGCAGAATTGGCAACAGCTTCACGCAAATATGCTTCTGCACTTGAAGCTAAAACAGACGCTGAAAAAGAATTGGCAAGCAAAACAGCTAGTCCACTTCAAACAGAAGTTGCTGAAAAGAACTTGCAATTGGCAAACCTTGCTTTGAAAAATGCACAAGAACGTAAAGCAACTGCTGAAAAAGCTGTTGAAAACTTCTCAAGAAGCCAAGCAGAAAAACAAACTGCTCTTGAAACAGCTAAAGACGAACTAGCTACAGCCAAAACTGCTCAAAAAGATGCTGAAACTGCACTTACAACTGCGCAAGCAAAATTGCAAGCAGAAGAAAACAAGTTGACTGCTCTTCAAACTGAACAAGCGAAGCTCCATGCAGAAAAAGACCAATTGGTATCAGATGCTAAAGCAATTGCAACAGAATTGAGTGCTTATCTAAACGCAGACAAAAATCTTGCAGATGCGCAAGCAAAAGTAGCTGATTTAGAAGCAAAATTGACTCAAGCAAAATCTGCTGCAAAATTGGCACAAGATAAATTGGACGCAGTTACAGCTAAATTGAAAGCTGAACAAGCTAAATTAGTTGAAATCCAAAAAGAGTTTGATAAGTTGGTTAAGGCTGAAAGAAAGGACTATTACAATTTATCAGATTGGTATCTGGAGTATCTTGCAGGGAAACAAGCGGATAAGAAAACAGATACAAAACTCAAGAAAGTAGAAGACTCAAAAGCTTCACAAGCTGGTAACTGGATTGAGTCAGCTGGTCGCTGGTGGTACAAACATGCTGACGGTTCATATACAACCAACGGTTGGGAACAAATTAAGGGTACATGGTACTACTTTGACCACGCAGGTTGGATGCAAACTGGCTGGGTCAAAACTGGTGGCACATGGTATTACTTGAATGAAACAGGTTCACTGGCTACAGGCTGGGTCAAGACTGGTGGCACATGGTATTACTTGAATGAAACAGGTTCACTGGCTACAGGTTGGGTTAAAGATAATGGCTCATGGTACTATTTGAATAACTCAGGTTCACTGGCTACAGGCTGGGTTAAAGAAAATGGCTCATGGTATTATCTTGACCAGTCAGGTGCTATGAAAACAGGCTGGTTTACAGTTTCTGGTAAATGGTACTACGCCTACAGTTCAGGAGCTCTAGCAGTAAACACCACTACACCAGATGGTTATATGGTCAATGCCAACGGTGAGTGGGTAGGATAAGGATGAGAAAAGGAATTTGAAATCATGAAAAATAAAAAAATATTAGTTAGTTCTTTATTAGCAGGTTCGTTGTTATCAGTAGGTCTTATGACTTCTAAACCAATGGAGGTTCATGCCTTAACAGATATGAGTGTCAAGGATACTCAAAATCCTTTGAAAATCACCTTGATACCGACAGCGGGAGGTTCTACATCAGCTACTCTTTTAGTTGACCTACAAAGAAGTTCCAACGTTAATGATAGCACTTCTCTTTATTTTGATATAGTTAATGAGAGTACTGGAACTTTGACTGAATCGCATTATTTTGGTAAATTTGATGGTAAGAATAGATTACAGTCGGGTATTAATTTACTTCTAGTAGAGGATGGCAATTATTATTTAGATATATATAGTGTAGATGATTTTGGAAAACGTTATTTTGGACGTTCAGAAATTTTTAGAATATCAGATAAGGAATATTATCCTATTAAGAAGGTAGAGACACCAAAAGCTACTGGAACTCAAAAACAAACTACTAACTCTAACTCAGGTCAAACTGGCTGGTCAGGTTCTTCTTACTATAAAGCTGGTGTTAAAGTCGTCAATCAATGGATTTTTGATATTCAGTACAATTCATACTTCTACCTAAATGCTTCAGGTAACTTTGTTCAGAATGCTTGGTCAGGTAACTACTATCTCAAGTCAGGTGGCTACATGGCTAAGAGCGAGTGGATTTATGACAATAACTATAAATCATACTATTACTTGACAGCAGAGGGTAGCTATGCACGTAATGCCTGGGCTGGAAGTTACTACCTTAAATCAGATGGTAAAATGGCTAAGAGTGAGTGGATCTATGATAGCAGCTACCAATCTTACTATTACCTAACATCAGAAGGCAGCTATGCTCGTAACACATGGGTAGGTGACTACTATCTCAAGTCAAATGGTAAGATGGCAGTTAGCGAACGTACCCCAGATGGCTACCAAGTAGATGGCTTAGGTAAGTGGGTAAAATAAGGAAAAAAGAAAAGGAAAATGAAAAAATGGGATTATTTACAGACTCACTAAAAGTTAGTTCTGGTTTAACACTAGGACATGCAGCAACAAAAATAGGTATCCAAAAAACATTGTCAGCAGCTGAGGAGAGAGCAGCTACAAAGTTTAAAAATTATCAAGCTAGATTTTTTGACCCAATTGTACGTGAAGATTTGTGTCATTTAGAAGTCGATGGTCATTTAAGAGCTAAACACTACCCTTTCCCTGAGAAAGCTAGTGGAATAAATATTTCCGTATTACAAAAGGATGTTCAATATTTAACAAAGGAATTTAATGGTGAGAAACTAGTGAACTTTATTAAAAGACATCCATTATTTACAGCTTTTATCGTCTTGTTATTAAGTGTTCCAATCGGTTTATCAGATATTGGTTCGGTATTAGGATTTTCAGCGTTTGTTTTTGTAGTTAGGTTGATATTTGCACGACCTAAAAAATTTCAAAGATTATTGATAGAAGACGTTAAACAATACTGGAAAATTAGGGAGTATATAAGACATGCTTTAGAAGTGGGAGAATTGACACCACAAGCAAGTTTGAAAAAATTATTAAAAGCTAGATTAGTGCAACGTTTCCCAGATACTATCGAAGAAATTGAAGCACATGCATTTAATTACAGACACGGATTGTAAAAACTAAAAAACCTCGAGAACTAGGGTTGAAAACTGGTTCTTGAGGTTTTTAGGTTATTCGATTTAGAGTGATTCTCATACTCAATGAAAATCAAAGAGCAAACTAGGAAGCTAGCCGCAGGCTGTACTTGAGTACGGTAAGGCGACGCTGACGTGGTTTGAAGAGATTTTCGAAGAGTATCAACTATCAAACTGGACTTCTTCTAGGAGATAGTCGATAAAGCGTTCGCCCATCTTGGATAGGCTGGTTTTTTCATGCTGGATATAGACTAGCTCAATAGAGTCGTCAATATCCAATGGGATAGAAACGATATTGTCTCCGTTGAGGTTGCTGTTCAAAATCCCTGTCGCAATGGTGTAACCATCCAAACCAATCAAGAGATTAAAAAGGGTAGCACGGTCACTGACCACGATGGATTTTTTATGATGCTCTTGGGAAAGAATCTCTTCTGAGAAGTAGAAGGAATTGTGCGTCCCTTGGTCATAGCTGAGGTAAGGGAAGTTTTCCAAATCAGACAGTTTCACCTTGTCTTTCTTTGCCAGAGGGTTGGTCTTGCTGACAAAGATATGGGGTTGGGCTGTGAAAAGATGGTGAGCCAGTAGGTGGTTGTCATCCAGCATTTTGGTTAAAACATCACGGTTGTAGCTGTTCAAAAATAGGACACCGACCTCACTACGGAAGTTCTTGACGTCGTCGATAATCTCCCAAGTCCGAGTTTCACGAAGGAAGAGCTCGTATTTCTCCATATCACTTTTCTTGAGCAGAGAGACAAATGCATTGACCACAAAGGCATAGTGTTGAGACGAAACGCTAAAGAGTTCGCGGTGGGCGACAGGATTTTTATAACGTTCTTCCAGAAGCTGGGTCTGCTCGACAACCTGACGGGCATAAGAGAGAAACTCCATCCCATCACGGGTCAAGGTGATGCCCTTGGGATTGCGGATAAAGATTTCAATGCCCATTTCATTTTCCAAATCTCTCACTGCATTGGAAAGACTTGGCTGAGTGATGAAGAGTTGCTTGGCTGCCTCATTCATAGAGCCAGTTTCGACGATTTTGATAATATAATGTAATTGTTGAATTCTCATGTTTTTATTGTACCACACTTGCGTCAGAATCGCCAAAGAAGATAGGAAAATCAGGGGGAGTGTGTGGGTCTCTGTAAAGTAGTTAAGAAGAAATTTCTAAACCATTTAGTAAATAAGATTAAAAATTTTACTCGAAAATAAGAAATTTGCACGATTTACTCATTACTTATCCAATACTAGAGTTTATACTAGTTACTGTAAAGATGATCATCTAAAAGAAGGAAGCAACCTTATGGCTAAAAATACAAGTCGTCCAGAGATTGATTCTCTAAGTTTCGAGGTTGAAAACCAAGAACTTTTCGGGAAATTACAAGCTAGTGGTACACAGCTTTTAAAATGACACTAGCAGACCGCTGTGGATTGTGTTTCACCTGTTTCTATGAGTGTACGACAAATAATGTTCTCTGTTAGATAAAACAAAAGGAAAATTCTAGTGTTTTATTACAAAACATTGACAACATTTTGATTTGGTGTTATATTTACGGGAGAAATACAAATAAAACAAGACAACTTTGAGATTGATTCTTTGGATTATGGAAATTAATAGCCAAGAATTAGATGGTAAATCCGCTGCTGTGTGGCGTACGGATGTTAGATTAACAGCACAGGGGCGCTGTGGTTGGTGGTTTACATATTCTTATGAATGCATTTCGCCAAACGTGCGCTGTGGATAAAACTCTCTATTTTTTGACAGGAGGATAAAATGGAAGGAATTATTGGAACACTAGAATTCTATGCACCTGTACTGGTCTTAGGAGTTGTTGTCATAGGGATTGTTTACTTTATGAAAAAAAGAAACGATCGCAAATAATCAACATCGACCGATACCTGAAAAAGGCATCGGTTTTTTTATAACTTGAATATATTGCACAAAATACTCATGGCAAACCTTGAAAGAAACCGTATAATGAGAGCGTAATAAAGAAACGGAGGAATGAAATGATGAAACAGCTTATCGTGACAGGATTAACGAAAACATTTGGTCAAGGGGATAATATCGTTCATGCATTATTAGATGTGAACTTGTCCGTTGAAAAAGGTGAATTTCTGGCAATTATGGGGGCTAGTGGTAGTGGAAAAACAACACTTCTCAACTGTATTTCAACGATTGATAAACCAACATCAGGTGAGATTCGATTTGAAGATTTTGACATCATCCATGCCAAGGAAAATGAACTAGCTGACTATCGTGCTAAAAACATTTCCTATATTTTCCAAGCCTACAACCTGGTGGAAACCTTGACGGTCTATGAAAATATCGTTCTACCTCTTCAAATTCAGGGGAAAAATATCAAAAAACATCAGGATAAGATTGAGGAAATTTTGGATAAGTTGGATATCCAAAACTTAAAAGATAAGTTTCCTAATCAGTTATCAGGTGGTCAGCGACAACGTGTGGCAACTGCTAGAGCCTTGATTGATGATTCTAAACTGATTATCGCAGATGAGCCGACAGGAGCCTTGGACTCTGCCAATTCTGAAAAACTGATGGCGCTTTTGCAGGAAATCAATAAAAGTTTTGGTATTACCATTTTACTGGTTACGCATGACCCTGCCGCAGCCAAGTACTCTTCACGGATGGTGCTACTTAGCGATGGAAAGATTATGGATGATTTGGAACGTAACAGCTTATCTAATGAACAGTATTTGCAAGAGATTTACAGCCGTACCAGATAGGAGGGGGAGAGTATGTATCCAAAATTGATTTTACGAAATGTATTTCGAAATTTACAGACCTATACCATCTATTTTTTCAGTCTGACCTTGATTTATAGCTTGCTCTACGCTTTTAATGCTTTACCAAGCCATCCAGTGATGCAAAGTTTATCAGGAGCAAAGGAAATGTTGACGACGGTGATGAGTCAGTACATGGGCTTGCTTTCCTATCTGATTCTATCGGCGATTGCCTTTCTCGTCGTTTATTCCACAAACTTTGTCCTGGGACGGCGTAAGAAAGAGCTGGGACTTTATGCAACGCTGGGAATGAAGAAGAAGCAGATTATCCGTACCCTGTTCTTTGAAACCATGCTGGTCAATATCTTTTCCTTGATTCTAGGTTTCTTGCTTGGAGTGATCTTACTGGTCATTCTAGCTAAGATTGCATCTGAGTTTTTTATGGCCAATTACTTTGGTAGTCTGTTTTTCTTTGATAGCAAGTCTGTAATCTTACTAGTTTATTCCTATTTGGTAACCAGTCTTATTGTTGGTGTCATGGACATTCTTACCTTTAGAAAGCAAAATATCATTGCACTCATTCAAGAAAATGGGGTCAAGAAATCTGTCTTGGAAAAAGGCAAGCCAGTTCTTCAAGCACTTCTCTTTATTCTTTCGACAGCTGTTATTGGTTTTGGTGCTCTCTATTTTTCAGACTATCACCATCTATCACTCTTGAAAAGTTGGGGTATCTTGCTGGTATCTGTCTTCGTGATTTTTGTGATTTTATTTTACAATACCTTGAGCCATTTTATCTTGGTTTCCCTTAGAAAACTGCCTCAAACCTACTATAACAAACTAAACAGTTTTAAAATTCGTCAATTTTCAAAACAAGCTGATAGTAATTCGGTCACGTTGGCAGTCTTATCCTTGACCTTGACACTGGCTCTCAGCTTACTCGTTTTTAGTGGTAGTGCCTATACGACTATGAACCGAGAGCTGAACAAATACTCACCTTATGATGTAACTGTCAATCTCTACCGTGGTAAAGAGTTTCAATTTTCTCAGGAATCTGTCAAAGACAGATTGAAAGCCGATGGCTTTGACTTTAACCTCATCAAAGAGGAGTACAGCTGCCCTATCTATTCTAGTGATGTAACTTATAAAGATTTGATTGATACTAGCAATCTCTGGGAGCATGATAAGAAACTTCCTGAATCAAAAGTACCGATTTTAGGAATTTCTGCCTACAATCATCTCCGCAAACTGCAAGGGAAAAAAGCGGTTGACTTGGCAGAAGACCAATTTCTAGTCAATGCCAATTATAAAGGAACTGCCAAGCAGATTCAGGACTTTCTATCAACGACAAAAACCCTCATGATTAACGGTCATTCTCTCAACCTTGCCTCTTCAAAGCCACTTGAAACAGTTTACTTTTTATCTTCAGTAACTACAAATGACTCAGGAACCTTGATTGTACCAGATACGGTAGTGGTTGGATTGACGGAAGACCACACGACCTATGTTGCCAATTTCAAAGAAAACATTGACAAACGGGAAGTAGAAACATTCTTGAGTCAGTGGATTGAAAAATACTACTTCACTCGTGATGGAGCAGAGTTGAATTCGTTCACCTATCAAACGAAAGGAAGTATTTTTGAGGTTTACCTTGGATTTATGGGCGTCATTGTCTTTGTCATGATTTTTGTCAGTGTTATTTTTATCATTATTTCCCTCAGTATCTTGTCCCTTCAAACTTCTACAAGTGCTTTGGATAGTGTCAATGATTATCAAATCTTATACCTTCTTGGGAATAAGAGGAAGCAAAATCGCTCTATTCTTTTGCAACAGATTCTAAGTTATTTCTTGGTTCCGCTGGTCATCGCAGGTCCACTAGCATTTGCCTTGAGTACTGCTCTTTTGGGCTATTTTGAGAATTTCGCTAATACCAGCATTTCTATTGATATCACCTATCTGGGAGTAGCGGTCTTACTATTTGTCCTTTACCTGCTAGTGACTTACAGAGTAAGTTGGCAAATTATTGAAAATTAAGTCAAATACCAGAGTTGCCTATCCGACAATTCTGGTATTGTGTTATAATGATATTAAAGTAGTTCAGGAAGTGGATACATATGAAACAGTTTGTCAAATCGCTCTCGAAAAACTCACTTTTATTGTGGTGGTTGACGATTTTTAATCATCTAGCTTTAATGATTTATATTTATTATAGGATTCCTCTGGACTTTTCGACAGATTTTTCCTTGCAGATGGTTTTATTGCTGATTATTGCTTTAATTGCATTTAGTTATATTTGTAATATTGTGACCTTTCGGTATAGTGAGTTGAAACTTTGGTTGCTCCTGATGATATTTCTCATTAGCTGGCAATCCATATTTAATCAAGGAGTTGCGAGCACCCTATTGCACTTTTTTGATATTCTTCATCCGCTCAACTCTTTTTTATTGGTGTATAGTTCTCTGTCTATTATCTTTCTGGGAGAGAAAATAGGAGAAGAACTGTTGAGTGTGTCTTTTGTGTTGACACTAATCACCATTAGTTCGTATCTGTTAAGTCCTTCAATTTTTCTATTTCTGTCTTTGTTTGCGTCTTTCTTTTTAAACCTTGTTCCCTTGATTTTACTGATTTTATATCATAAAGAGTTGAAAAGTAAACTCAAGTATCAGAGACGAAATTTGTGGATATTAGCTTTAATATTGCCTCTTTCTTATTTCTTTTTGTATATCAATACGAGGGGCTCAGGAGTGATGAACCTAGTCTGGTATCTTGAGATTATTGGAATACTTGCTTTTTTGCATCTCAAAACAATTATTAACTCTCTTCAGAAAAAGGTAGTAGAGTTGAAGTTGTCCTATATAAAAGCTTTTTCACGCTTGTTTTTACTGGTTATGTTTTTGTTAGTAGGCATTTTCATCATCTTTCATTTAGACTTAAACACGAGCTTTTTGGTATTGAATATCATGTTACTATTGTTCGGGATTTGTTCGGAAGAATTGATTCGCCTTTTTCGTTCTGCTGAAATGCTAGATGCTAGGGATTATGTAAAAGTTCTCTTTTTAAAGCGTAACCGTATGGTGAAAAGTCTGCTGGCAAATGAAGACACAGAACAACAGTTCTCCGAATTTCTTCACAATGAAATCCTGCAAAATGTGATGGCAATAAAAAATTTCAATAAATATAGTAGCAATCAAGCTTTTGGTGAACAGATCAATCTGGTGACAGAGGAGTTGGTTCAGCGGATTCGCGAGCGGATGGATTATTATCAGCCAATGGTAGAAACAGACGAGCAGTTAGACATCCAGTATCAAGGGCTGATTAATCGGATTGTCAAGCGCTATCACGCAGAAAATGAAGTCGTCACACAGTTTCCTGCCCACTTTAGACTTTTACCTCCTTACGATAAAATTGCCTATCGTCTGGTTGAGGAGTTGGCGACCAATGCCGTTAAGTACGCTAGTGGTGGAAGGATTTTTTTGAAGATTGATGTGCATGATGACGCTATTTTTATCATTTCTGAAAATAACTGCCTTCAAACAGAAAAATCCTTAGGTTATGGCTTGAAAAATATGTCTCATAAAATTAGTGTTTTAGGTGGTCAAATGCAGATTTTTGAAAATAATAAGAGATTTCGTGTAGAAATTACTCTCCCGATTGATAAGGAGTTGTGTTATGAAAATTTTGTTAATTGATGATCATAAATTATTTAGCCAAAGTATCAAGATGATTTTAGAGTTATCGGAAAACATTAAAAAGGTCCAGTTAGTGGATGATTTTTCGACTATTTCGGAGATTGCTTTTAATGACTATGACATTATTTTGATTGATATCAACCTGACGAGTCTGTATCAAGATGATGGGCTGACCTTGGCACAAGAGATTATCGACAATGGTTGTTCTAGTAAGGTTGTGATTTTGACAGGTTACAGTAAAAAAATGTATGAACACCGAGCTAAAGCTATGGGAGCTTATGGCTTTCTAGATAAAAGTATGGATCCAGATGAGTTAGTGAAAAAACTGGAAAAGATTTATCTAGGAGGTAAGGTCTTTTCAGATGAAGTGATGGTAGAGGTGCTAACACCACGAGAAATCGAGATACTAGAACTGGTTAGAAATGGCTTGACTATTGATGATGTCTGTGACAAGGTCTATGTGAGTAAACGTACAGTTTCTAATCACTTGACCAATATCTTTTCAAAATTAGGAGTGGCTAACAGGCAGGAGGCGATTCACATCGCTGAGCAGTTGGGATATTTCCCACCAGATTAAAAAGTTGCAGAAGATGCAGCTTTTTTAATTTCTGTGCTACTTCTTGTGTAAGTCTCTTCTTGAAAAAAACACAAAAATTTGCTAGAATGAGTCTTATGAAAACATTCTATGATGTGCAGCAATTCCTCAAACGATTTGGTATTATTGTTTACATGGGAAAACGCTTATATGATATTGAACTGATGAAGCTGGAACTCTCTCGGATTTACGATGCAGGGTTGATGGACAAATTAGACTATCTAGAAGCAGAAGCGGTTCTTCGCAGAGAGCACAAGGTAGAATTGGATTATATTGAGAAAAATGGAGAAAAGAACTAATGGTTACTTGGATTTTGTGGGCACTTATACTAGCAATGTTGGCATGGATGGGCTTTAATTATCTGCGTATTCGACGTGCGGCTAAAATCGTAGACAATGAGGAGTTTGAAGCCTTGATTCGTACGGGTCAATTGATTGATTTGCGCGACCCCGCTGAATTCCACAGAAAACATATCCTTGGAGCTCGCAATATTCCTTCAAGTCAGTTGAAGACTAGTCTTGTAGCTCTTCGTAAGGATAAACCAGTCCTTCTTTACGAAAACCAACGTGCGCAACGTGTGACAAATGCAGCCCTTTACTTGAAAAAACAAGGTTTTTCTGAGATTTATATCCTTTCTTATGGTTTGGATTCTTGGAAAGGGAAAATCAAAGTTGAGAAATAAGAAAATGAGCTTGGATGTTTCCGAGCTCATTTTTTAACCACTTTTTCTGAGAAAGACACGAATGCTTGCTAATTCTTGGGAGTTGAGGGGGCGATAGTCTCCCTCTTGAAGATTGTCATCCAAACTCCAAGGGCCAAAATGGGTACGTTTGAGGGAGGTGACCTTGACACCAACCGAGAGGAACATTTTCTTGACTTGATGAAATTTTCCCTCTGAAATGGTGATAGAGGCTTGGCTGAGGGAAGGACTAGCGGATAGAATCTCTAGCCTAGCAGGTTTACAGATAGTGCCATCTAAAAAGACAATTCCTTTTTGAAAGGTTTGGATATGGGCAGGTGTCAGGAGGCCATTAACCTCAACTTGATAAGTCTTATCGACATGATATTGGGGATGGAGGAGCTGAAAGCCCAAGGGACCGTTATCGGTCACGAGGAGGAGACCAGTCGTATCTCGGTCCAGTCGACCGACGGCATAGAGCTTGTCAGACTGGATGTCAGGTGACAGCAGGTCCATGACGGTTGGAAGTTTCCTATCTTTATTGGCTGTAACGACACCAGCAGATTTATGAAGCATAAGGTAGGTGTGCTCATAGCCTTGAATGATTCGGTCCTGAAAAAGGAGTTCTTGTAGTCCTGTATCGATATTTTGGGCTAGGGAGCGGGCTGGGCAACCATCGACTAGAATTTCTCCTTTAAGTAAGGCTTGCTTCATGGCCTTTCGACTGATTTTTTCTTGGGCTAATAAATTATCTAAACGCATACTGTGCCTATCTTATCATAAGTTGTTTGCTTTGAAAAGACTTGACGTGAAAAGAAAAGCAGAGTGAAAACATTTACACTTGCTTGAGTTATGTTATTTACTTGAAAATATGGTATAATCGTTCAGTTAGAAAATAAATTTTGAATACTATAGAGGAAATCATGACAAAATTAAGAGAAGATATCCGTAACATTGCGATTATCGCCCACGTTGACCACGGTAAAACAACCCTCGTTGACGAATTGTTGAAACAATCAGAAACGCTTGATGCACGTACTGAATTGGCTGAGCGTGCTATGGACTCAAACGATATCGAAAAAGAGCGTGGAATTACCATCCTTGCTAAAAATACAGCCGTTGCCTACAACGGAACTCGTATTAACATCATGGACACACCAGGACACGCGGACTTCGGTGGAGAAGTTGAGCGTATCATGAAAATGGTTGACGGTGTTGTCTTGGTCGTAGATGCTTACGAAGGAACAATGCCACAGACTCGTTTCGTATTGAAAAAAGCCTTGGAACAAGACCTTGTTCCAATCGTGGTTGTTAACAAAATCGATAAACCATCAGCTCGTCCAGCAGAAGTAGTGGACGAAGTATTGGAACTTTTCATCGAGCTTGGTGCAGATGACGACCAGCTTGATTTCCCAGTGGTTTATGCTTCAGCAATCAACGGAACTTCTTCATTATCAGATGATCCAGCTGACCAAGAAGCTACTATGGCACCAATCTTTGACACAATTATCGATCATATCCCAGCTCCAGTAGATAACTCAGATGAGCCTTTGCAGTTCCAAGTGTCACTTTTGGACTACAACGACTTCGTTGGACGTATCGGTATCGGTCGTGTCTTCCGTGGTACTGTTAAGGTTGGGGACCAAGTTACCCTTTCTAAACTTGATGGCACAACTAAAAACTTCCGTGTTACAAAACTCTTCGGTTTCTTTGGTTTGGAACGTCGTGAAATCCAAGAAGCTAAAGCGGGTGACTTAATTGCTGTTTCAGGTATGGAAGACATCTTTGTCGGTGAAACTATTACTCCGACAGACGCAATTGAAGCTCTTCCAATCCTACACATCGATGAGCCAACTCTTCAAATGACTTTCTTGGTTAACAACTCACCATTTGCTGGTAAAGAAGGTAAATGGGTGACTTCTCGTAAGGTGGAAGAACGTTTGCAGGCAGAATTGCAAACAGACGTTTCCCTTCGTGTTGACCCAACTGATTCACCAGATAAATGGACTGTTTCAGGACGTGGAGAATTGCACTTGTCAATCCTTATCGAAACAATGCGTCGTGAGGGATATGAACTTCAAGTATCTCGTCCAGAGGTTATCGTAAAAGAAATCGACGGTGTTAAATGTGAACCATTTGAACGTGTTCAAATCGACACTCCAGAAGAATACCAAGGATCTGTTATCCAAAGCCTTTCTGAACGTAAGGGTGAAATGTTGGATATGATTTCAACTGGTAATGGTCAAACTCGTTTGGTCTTCCTTGTTCCAGCGCGTGGTTTGATTGGATACTCAACTGAGTTCTTGTCAATGACTCGTGGTTACGGTATCATGAACCATACCT
>NZ_CAUQWY010000014.1:0-46857 GCF_963521865.1 uncultured Streptococcus sp. | reverse complement strand
CGGCTTCGAAGTTTGGTTCAGAGTTGATATTGTCCACGTATTCAACGTAGCGAATCGTATTGTCAGTATCGAGGACAAAGACTGCGCGTGCCAATAGATGCCACTCATTGATTAAGAGGGCATAATCACGTCCAAAGGATTGGTCGAAATAGTCTGAGAGCATGATGGCATTTTCAATTCCTTCAGCACCGCACCAACGTTTTTGGGCAAAAGGGAGGTCCATAGAAATAGTCAATACGACCGTGTTGTCCAGTCCAGCCAGTTCTTCATTAAAGCGACGCGTTTGAGTTGAGCAGATACCTGTATCGATAGAAGGCACGACACTCAAGACTTTTTTCTTTCCATCAAAATCAGCCAGAGATTTTTTAGAAAGGTCTGTTGTAGTAAGAGAAAAATCGAGCGCCTTGTCGCCGACTTGTAGTTGTTTACCTGTAAAGCTCACAGGATTTCCGAGAAAAGTTACCATAAGATACTCCAATCTTTTTTCTTCCATTGTAGCTGAAACAGTAAGAATTTTCCAATGATTTGACCGGAAATATGGGCATAGAAAAAAACGCCAGCTCGTGTGAGAATGACGTTTTTCAGAGTATTATTTTGCCAATCCTTCAGCAATCTTGTCAAGGTTGTATTTCATCATGTTGTAGTAGCTGTCGCCTTCTTTACCTTGTTCTGCGATAGAGTCAGTAAAGATTTGTGCGTAGATTGGGATGTTTGTGTCTTGTGAAACAGTCTTCATTGGACGGTCATCCACACTAGATTCTACAAAGAGTGAAGGAGTTTTTGTTTGGCGAAGTTTTTCAACCAAGGTCTTGATTTGGTCAGGAGTTCCTTCTTCTTCAGTATTGATTTCCCAAATATAGGCACTTGGGACACCGTAGGCTTTAGAGAAGTATTTGAAGCATCCTTCGCTGGTTACGATGAGTTTTTTCTCAGCAGGGATGTTGTTAAATTTCTCTTTAGCTTCCTTGTCAAGTTTGTCTAGCTTATCAGTATATTCTTTGAGATTTTTTTCGTAGAATTCCTTGTTGCTAGGGTCTTTAGCGCTCAATTGTTTTGCGATATTTTTAGCAAAGATCATACCGTTTTCAAGGTTAAGCCAAGCGTGTGGGTCTTCTTTGCCTTTTTCGTTTTGGCCTTCAAGGTAGATAACATCAACGCCTTCGCTGACTGCAAAGTAGTCTTTGTTTTCAGTTTTCTTAGCATTTTCTACCAATTTTGTAAACCAAGCATTGCCACCTGTTTCAAGGTTGATACCGTTATAGAAAATCAAATCAGCTTGAGAAGTTTTCTTAACGTCTTCAGGAAGTGGTTCGTATTCGTGTGGGTCTTGACCAACAGGAACGATACTGTGAAGATCAATCTTGTCACCAGCAATATTTTTAGTAATATCAGCGATGATTGAGTTTGTAGCAACAACTTTTAGTTTTTGACCAGAAGCTGCATCTTTTTTTCCACTAGCACATGCTACAAGAGCGATGACGGAAAGAAAGAGAACAAGTAATGTACCTAATTTTTTCATTAGATCCTCCAATTTATTGGGGTTTTGCCCCTTATTTTAACAAATGTTTATTTTTCAGTTTCAAATATCGTTGTTTTGGAGCGATAAAGAAGCTAATGAGAAAGAAACTAGCAGCTGTGAGCACGATACTAGAACCTGCCGCAACGTTAAAGCTATAACCGATAAAGAGTCCCAAAACTGAAGCTGTCGCTCCAAAGGTTGAGGAAAGGAAAATCATACTTTTCAGGCTATTAGCATACAGATAAGCAGTTGCAGCTGGGGTAATCAGCATGGCTACAATCAGGATAGTTCCAACACTTTGCATGGCTGTCACAGACACGAGAGTCAGGAGTATCATGAGGAGGTAGTGATAGAAATTGACAGGCATTCCCATGGCTTTAGCCAGAAGTTCATCAAAGGAAGTTATCAAGAGTTGCTTGAAGAAAATCCAGATTAACAAGAGAATGACCGCCCCTACGCCCATAGTGATAAACATATCCGTATCTTGGACGGCTAGAATATTACCAAAAAGGATATGGAAAAGGTCAGTTGAACTTTTAGCGACACTAATCAAGATGATACCGAGGGCTAAGAAAGAAGAAAAGGTAATGCCGATGGCGGTATCGCTTTTGATAATCGAGTTCCCCTTGATGTAGGTAATGATGATAGCAGCTAGCAATCCAAAGACAATGGCTCCGATAAAGAAGTCAACGCCTAAGATGAAGGAGAGGGCTACACCTGGTAAGACAGCATGTGAAATAGCATCTCCCATGAGTGACATCCCACGTAGAATGATGAAACATCCCACAGCTCCAGCTACGACCCCGACGACAATAGCTGTTATCAAGGCATTTTGTAGGAAATGGAATTTTTGCAATCCATCGATAAATTCTGCAATCATAGGTCACCTCCATTGAAAAAGAGTCGATTACCGTAAGCTTCTTTGAGATTGGCTTCGGTAAAGGTTTCTTTGGTTGGACCAAAGGCGATCACTTCTCGATTGACAAGTAAGACTTGATCGAAGTAGTGGGAAACCTTGCTGAGGTCGTGGTGAACGATGAGAACCGTCTTCCCAGCTTTTTTCAAATCTCTCAGCGTATTCATGATGATTTCCTCACTGACAGAGTCAATCCCAACAAAGGGTTCATCCAAGAGGATATAATCGGCTTCCTGCACCAAACATCTGGCAATCAAGACCCGCTGGAATTGACCTCCAGACAGTTGACTGATTTGACGTTCAGCGTAGTCAGCTAGGCCGACGATTTCAAGGGCTTCCTCTACTTTTTTCCAATGTTTAGCATTTAAACTGCGAAAGAGAGGAATAGAAGGAAATAGTCCTAGCGAGACACATTCCTTGACCTTGATGGGAAAGTTGTAGTCGATATTGATCTTTTGTTCGACATAGGCAATTCGGTGTAAGGATTTTTTAACTTCCTTGTCATCGAGAAATGCCTGACCTTGATGTGGGATAATTCCCAGCATCCCTTTTAATAATGTTGATTTTCCGGCGCCGTTTGGACCAATGATTCCGGTAATTGTTGGTCCTTGGAGCACTAGTGAAATATCCTTAAGTGCCAACGTTTCTTTGTAGGAGACACTGAGGTTTTCGATACGTATCATAAATTTGTATTCCTCCTGACTCTTAATATACCTTAAAAAAAAAATTAAGTCAAGTTAATTTTTCAAAAAATTAAAATATTAACTGAAAAACAATAGGAAACATCCGTTTATTTTTAATTGCATTCCCAGGTAATTTTTGTTAAGCTAAAAACAAATACAAATGAAAGCGAGAACAAGATGACACGTTATCAAGACGATTTTTATGATGCAATCAATGGAGAATGGCAGAAGACAGCTGAAATTCCAGCAGATAAGTCTCAAACGGGAGGTTTTGTTGATTTAGACCAGGAAATTGAAGACCTGATGCTGGCGACAACAGACAAGTGGTTGGCAGGTCAAGAGGTGCCTGAGGATGCTATCTTGGCAAACTTTGTCAAATACCACCGCCTAGTTCGTGATTTTGACAAGAGAGAAGCTGACGGTATCACACCTGTCTTACCACTTCTTAAAGAATTCCAAGGATTGGAGACTTTTGCAGATTTCACTGCCAAACTAGCAGAGTTTGAACTTGCAGGAAAACCGAACTTCCTTCCTTTTGGTGTATCGCCAGACTTTATGGATGCCAGAATCAATGTTTTATGGGCTAGCGCTCCAAGCACGATCCTGCCAGATACGACCTACTATGCAGAAGACCATCCTCAGCGCGAAGAACTCTTGACTCTTTGGAAAGAAACCAGCGCAAATCTCCTCAAGGCTTATGATTTCTCTGATGAAGAAATTGAAGACTTGCTAGAGAAAAGACTAGAATTGGACCGTCGAGTTGCAGCAGTGGTGCTCTCTAATGAAGAAAGTTCAGAATATGCTAAACTCTACCATCCATATTCTTATGAAGATTTCAAAAAATTCGCACCTGCTCTGCCTTTGGATGACTTCTTCCAAGCCGTTCTTGGACAAGTACCAGACAAGGTTATCGTAGATGAGGAACGTTTCTGGCAAGCAGCAGACCAATTCTATAGTGAAGAGGCCTGGCCTCTCCTCAAGGCAACCTTAATTTTAAGTGTTGTTAATCTCTCAACTAGCTATCTAACAGAAGAAATTCGTGTCTTGTCAGGTGCCTATAGCCGTGCGCTTTCAGGAGTTCCAGAGGCCAAAGACAAGGTCAAGGCAGCCTACCAGCTAGCACAAGGTCCATTCAAACAAGCTTTAGGCCTATGGTATGCCCATGAAAAATTCTCCCCAGAAGCCAAGGCGGACGTGGAGAAAAAAGTGGCAACCATGATTGATGTCTATAAGGAACGCTTGGCTAAAAATGATTGGCTGACTCCAGAAACTCGTGACAAGGCCATCGTCAAACTCAATGTCATCAAGCCTTATATTGGTTACCCAGAAGAATTGCCAGAACGTTATAAGGACAAGGTAGTGGATGAAATGGCTAGCCTTTTTGACAATGCTCTAGCCTTTGCGCGTGTGGAAATCAAGCACAGTTGGAGTAAGTGGAACCAGCCTGTGGACTACAAGGAATGGGGCATGCCTGCTCATATGGTCAATGCCTACTACAATCCTCAGAAGAACCTGATTGTCTTCCCAGCAGCTATTTTACAGGCGCCTTTCTATGACTTAAATCAGTCGTCTTCTGCTAACTACGGTGGGATTGGTGCAGTTATTGCTCATGAAATTTCCCACGCCTTTGATACCAACGGAGCGTCCTTTGACGAAAATGGTAGCCTCAAGGACTGGTGGACAGAGAGTGACTATACTGCCTTTAAGGAGAAAACACAAAAAGTCATTGACCAATTTGATGGACAGGATTCTTATGGAGCAACCATCAACGGTAAATTGACTGTGTCAGAAAATGTGGCTGACTTGGGAGGAATCGCTGCAGCGCTTGAAGCAGCTAAGAGAGAACCAGACTTCTCAGCAGAAGAGTTCTTCTACAACTTCGGTCGCATCTGGCGCATGAAAGGTCGTCCAGAATTTATGAAACTTTTGGCTAGCGTCGATGTGCACGCACCAGCCAAACTCCGTGTCAATGTGCAAGTACCAAACTTCGATGATTTCTTTACAACATATGATGTCAAAGAAGGAGACGGTATGTGGCGTTCGCCAGAAGAGCGCGTGATTATTTGGTAATGTAAAGAGACAAGTAAAACTCCTATAATTATACCTTCCCTATCTATGTACACCCTAAAAAGTTAGATAGAACAATCTAGCTTTTGGGGTGTAGTTCATAGGGATTATGAAATTGAGGTCTTTTCTTATTTTAAAATTCATAGTAAAATATCCCTCTGTATCAAGATAACAGGAGGATTTTTATGTCTCAAAAGACTATCAACATAGGCTACGCCCGTGTATCTACTCATAAACAAGACCTAGGATTGAAAGTGCAAATCGAAGCTCTTAAACATTGCGATAAACTTTTTATAGAAAAGGAATCTGGTGCAAATGACACTCGTCCTGAACTTACAAAAGCCTTAAAACTGGCCTCTGACTTTTCGAATGATGGCAAGCAGGTTACTTTTACTATCTATAAGTTAGATAGACTGACTCGATCTATGTTTAAGCTGCTAGAACTTATTGAACTATTTAATGAATCTCATATTCAGCTAGTCAGTTTGCATGAAAAACTAGAAACAGGTTCTCTTATTGGCAGGTTACTTTGCATCATTTTAGGCTTTGTGGCAGAAAATGAGCTGGAAAATCTGAGGTTTCGCACAAAAGAGGGACTTCGAAAAGCTAAGGAAAATGGTGTTAGATTAGGAGCAAAACGGATTTCAAAAGAAAAGGAGGAGCGGATACTTAACAAATATCTACATTCAGATATAAGCATACGTAATATTGCAAAAACTGAACAAATTTCTACATCAACCCTATATAAAGTGTTAGAACGTAATAAAGTTGCGAACAATCGTCAAAAAAAACGGAAAATCATTGCTAAAAATAGGGAAAAATGGTAGAATAAAGCCGTAAATTTGTTTCGATTAACGACCGTTTGATAAAACAGTCAAAACAACAATATGAATATTTTAAAAAATGCGAGTTTAACAGTGTTTTTAACCTGTATTAGACTGGTATTTTTTTGTGTATCGTTTAACGGTCGTTACACGATACACTTAGTTCCCTATCTCTAAAGGAGGTAGCTAGTTTTTGGCAACAAAAAATTTAAAAATTATTAAGATATGTAATAGCTGTATTGTTCAGTTAATGGATGAACGTTCATTTAAAGCTTCTATCAAGAACATTAAATGTTTAGATAATGAGTTGACTCAAAATTTTGCTTTTGTGGTCTTGAAAGGAAGTTGATTTTGTCATTTTATAAGCCTAAAAAGGCAATTTTATATTCCTGAGGAGGAAAAATTATGAATAAACTCACTAAACTAGGTATTGTTACCTTTTCTGCTGTCACTCTTAGTGCTGTAGTGCCAACTTTGGTGCATGCCGAGGAAAACGTTGCGCCGCAACCAAATGCTGCTGTTAAACCTAATACTGCTCAACCAATACCTGCGCCAAAACCTAATGGTAGCTGGGTTGATTTCAGTATGCTCGACCCAATCGCTAAACCAAAACCAAAGCTAGACAAAGAAGTTTCAAAACCTGCTGAAAAGCCAGTAGAAGAGCCCGCTCCTGTCGAAAAACCTTCGACCGAGGGCAACATTCTTGCAAACGGAACAGATGAGGCTATCGCAGAGGACAAGAAAAATGCTGAGATCGAGAAAAAATACAACGTCGATCCAACCAATCAGCTACCTGAGCCAGGTCTACCAATCATAACGCCTGAACCAGAACAACCTATAACAGATTCTGAAGAGATGAAGAGGATGGTGGCGGAAGATTTGGCATACAAGAAGGGAGCAGCTAAGACTCAAGAAGAGTACAATAAACTGATATCTGAGGCTAACAAGGAGCTTTGGGCTGTCGACGGAGTTGATATAGATGAACTGCTCCATAAACCAATCCCAGGAGCACCTCCTGGAGCAGTGCCAGCATTATCAGATGTAAGTATTCGAACATATGAAATCCAAGCAGATTTCTTAGATGCTGATCGTGTCAAGGAACATGGATACACTACTGAATCAAGGATTGATAGTCCAAAACGAGTGGAAGTCTGGTCTAGATGGAATAGACATAATAAAGATAGTGCAGACGGAATACTAACAGCAAAAAAATTCTCCGACTACACTTTTAGCCACGTCGTAAAATCAGCTGCAGACCATCCAGATATTGATCCAGATCCAAAAGTTGTCAGAGTTAGCTATGATGCAGCCTATGCTTTGCGTGGTTCTGGCTACAAAAATGGTAAAGGAGATAATCTTTTTCGCTACTATTTTGTTTACACTAAAAATAAACCAGTAGAAGAAAAACCGAAAGATCCGCAACCAGTGGAAACGGAAAAACCTGCTGAAATTTCGAAACCAGCGGAGACAGTTGAATCAACCGTGCAGCCAAAACCATCTGAGAACGAGCCGGTTGAAAATAAACCTGCTGAAACATCTGTTCCAACTCCAAAACCAGCAGAAAACCCTCAACCAGAAGTTAAACCAGCAGAGCAACTACAACCTGCTAATCCAGCAAAACCAGAAGTGAAACCTGCAGAGCAACCGCAGGAAAATAACAGAAAACCAGTGAGAAGATGGCCTCTACGTGACGGAAGCGTTCATGAACACCCTGTTGTTACCTACGCTGATATTGTAGCACCACTTCCTATCAGTGATATGAAGGAAACTTTCAGTGGAATATGGACTGCTGAAAAAGATTTTATCAATAACAAACCAAGATTAGCTTACTTTATAGGTGGCGGGAATAGGTGGATCGAAGAAAATGGGAGGGAATTTTCTCGTGAAGAAATGTTGAAAAGCCATATGTATATGTATCCGATTCGAGTGAAAATTCCAGAATTGGAAGGTAGAAACTATGAAGCGTATACAATTTATACAGGTATTTTTGATGGAAAAACAGGACATGTTGAACTAAACAAAAACACTAACATCACAGGTCAAGGTTACATGGTTTTCCGCACTAAAAAAGAAGACAATGACGTGGAAGTCTATCAATTTTCAAAAAATAGGCAGTTAACACCACTTTATCACCGTTATCAGCTAAATGAGAGAGGAAGAAGCGAGGGAGATTTTGGTTTATACGCAGAAGTTTATCAAACTTACGTTTTCTTATTTAAGAACCACACCGAAAAACCAGCTGAGAAGCCAAGTGAAAATCCTGTAAATCCAGTTACACCAGTTGCTCCAATAACACCGACAACTCCCGTAACGCCTACGCTTAATCCAGCCATCCCAAACAATACTCGTGTTCTTTCGAGCGAAGCTGGAAGCGTTCAAGTATATGGTTCAGAAGCAACACTCAAAAATGTCAGATATATCAGGGTAGAAGAAACTAAGTCGAATTCACTTGAATCAAAAAAATACAAGGCCTTCGACATTCATCTCTATGACGCGAGAGGCAAGGCTATTCAGCCAAACGGCTGGGTTACGGTTAGCGTGTTGGCAAACCAGCCAGTGGAAAATGTTTACTACGTGAATCAAAACGGCAGCTTGTTTGCGCTTGATTTCAAACAAAATGCCGATAAGGTGACTTTTGAAACCAATCACTTTAGTATCTATGCTGTGACTTTCAAAGTTGCCGCAAGCCGTGATAACGGAGGTAGTACAACTCCTGTTCCAGTTGTAAATAGTAATAATACGGAACAAAAAGGAAATGACGTAAATAGTACAAAAACTCAAGCTGAGCCGTTAGCAACTAAGACTGAAACTATTTCGAAACAAGTAGCTAAGACTTTGCCAAATACTGGAGAAAATAACTCAATTCTCGCCACCCTATTTGGAATGTTAACTCTAACTGCTGGATTATTTAGCTTTCGTAAGGAGTCAGAATAACTCCAATTCATAGTTTATCTATCAATTATTTTAGACTGTGAAAAAATCAATTTGAGGAGATAATTTAGAAAATCTTTTCATGATAAAACGCATAATATCGAACTTTCTACACTTGATATTATGCGTTTTTATAATTTTAAAATAGTATAAATATAGTGAGATGAAATAAAATCTGAACAAATCGATTGGAAAATTGAAAGTAATTTATAAAAATGAATTAGAAGTCATGTTGTACTATTCTAATTTCAAACTGCTATAGTTTACTTAAATTGTGATATACATAATCATCAGCTGACTAGAAAAAAGGATTGAAAGTTTTTTCATGAGCAATAGTCGTAGCTGGACCATGTCCTGGATAAACATCGTAGTTTGGTAGGGTGAAGAGTTGGGTCTGGATACTGTGAAGGAGTTGTTCCATGCTACCAGTCGGAAGATCCGTTCGTCCGATGGTTTCACGGAAAAGAGCATCTCCTGTCAAGACTAGGTGAGCATCAGGAAAGACGATAGAAACGCCGCCGATAGAGTGACCTGGTGTTGGCAAGACAGTGAAACGAAATTCCTCCAGTTGATATTCCTTATGAAAGACAAAGGTGTGTTCAGCAGGTTTTGCGACCACATCTGCCATATCATCATGACGAGGGAGACCAGAGAGGTTATCGATAGGAGTATAGAGCCAGCTAGCTTCGCTCTCTGCGATATAGACAGGAGGATTGCCAAAAGTCTCGCGCACCAAGTCCAGACTCATGATATGGTCATAATGGGCGTGGGTCAATAGAATGGCGCAGATCGGTTTGTTGATTTTCTCGATGGTCTGATGAATGGCTTCCCAATGGCTGCCAGGATCTACTACGATGAGGTGCTTTTCGCCTTCTAGGTAATAGGTGTTTTCATAGGCAACAGGATTCACGGTTTTATGGATTTTCATATTGGCTCCAATCTCAAAGAATGTACTAAATTAAGTATAGCACAGTTAGGAAGAATAAGTAAGGATTTAAAATGAACTTAAAAACCAGCATGACTGGATGAAGACAGGCTGGTTATCAATTTATCAATATTGGAGAGGTGTCAATTGCCCTTCATAGGTTGCATAAACTCCGTCATTAGCTTGTTTGATAGATGTGATGTTTAGAGTGCCACCGTAGTTGGCTTCTCGTTTATCGCTATATTCACTATAAGTTATCCTATTGGGCAGGTTCTGGTCGTTAGCATAGTATTGAACGACTGTTTTTTTATAACTTTGCTGGCTGAATAGGAACAGGCAGCTAACTCCTAACACTAGGAGAGCAAAGATAGAAATAGCAGTTTTTTTCATAGGTGTTCTCCTTATAAACTAAAGGATAAAAGAAAGTATCTTGAGGATTTTAATTCCAAAATCCAGTCAAGGTACCAGTGTATGTGACACGAGTTCCACCGTTTATCTTTCGTATCTTCAATGGAATTGGGGAAGTCAGAAAGTCTTTCGGTTACAATATGGTTTCCGTTCTTCTATCTCTCCTTCTATCACCTAAGTTTAAAATCTAACTTCTTAATATATTATAGACTAATAATTCAGAATTATCAATCAATTCTGAATTATTTTTATGAGATTTTGTTATTAAAATTTGAAAGCTAACTTTAAAGTGAAACTAGGTAACAATCATTCGTTTATAATTTTGTCTAAATTTTCAAAAAATTATTGACAAAAGAATAAAAGTGTTTTATAATAAGGTTATTAATTTAAGTAGGTTAAAAATTATGAAATCTAATAAAGAAGATTTAATGGGAAAAGCCGAACTTTTAACTGATTTCTCAGTTGATTCTTCTGTGGTTGAAATCGAATCACTTGGTGAAGTTACTATCAAAATCAAGTGGTAATATAGTATTTAGAGCTTTGAATAATCAAAGCTCTAAATTTTTAGATTTGTTTATTATGAAATTCTCTTATAAAAATAAATTAGTTACAATTAAAATTAAAATCTCTGAACAATACTATACATTTTTAGTTGACACCGGATCAGAAAAAAGTTTCTTAGCTCCTAATAAAGACTTAAAAAACTTTCAAATAGAGTTATCAAATAAAATCCTCGTAAAAGGGGTTGGTAAAAATAAAATCATTCAACATGCATATTTTATACCAGAAATTAAAATCGATAATGAAATTATCTCAAATACTGAATTTCTGATTAAGGATAGAAATGTAATGTTTTATTATTTATCCATTGATGGTGTACTTGGATGGGATATTCTACAGCGTTTTGACTTTGCTATTGATTTTAAAAATAAATATTTTTATATAGGTTCTATCCAACCACCAAAATCTGTCGCAAGTATTCCGATAATATCAAAAAAACAAGCAGTTATTTTATTAGATTACAACGGTGATTCTTACCACACCTTGCTAGATTTAGGTGCCAATAACTCCTTTATTTCTGATGATTTTAGACTCAGTGAAAAAAGTGTAAAACGGAGCATGAACTTTGTTTTAGGAATAAATGGTTTTTCATTGAATAAAATTTCAAAAGTAGACCACTTACTTTTTACATTTAGCGGAGGAAAACTCTTCGTTAAAAACATATCTATCCGATCCTTTAATTTTCAATGGAAAGTAAAGCTCGGAACTGATAGCTTACAAGGTTACACCATTTATTTTATCAATTCAAAAGAAAGGATTGCCATTAGTGAGAAAAAAACACCTTAAAACACAATTACTCATCGGAAATTCGTTGGGACAATTTGGAAGTACTATACTTTCCTTTATCCTTGGTCTTTATATATTAAGAAACTTAGATTCTGTATTTTTATATAGCCTCTCTCAAATAATTGGACCTATAGTAGCAGTTTTACTCCTTCCTTTTTTAGGAAGTATTATAGATAAATACAATAAAAATTTTATTATAAAAACTTCTCAGACCGTCAGTTGTATCGCTCTACTGTTCTTTATACTAAGTGACACTCACATCACATCCCATTACACTCAGATTATAGTCTTACTTATTTTACTTAAAATTTCAGATCAGTTTTTATCAACTACCCTAAATGCTGCTACTATTGGGTTAGTAGGAGAGGAAAATGTTCAATCATTTCGCTCTCAATTACAATTAATTCAAGCTGCTAGTATGATTTTATCTCCAATAATAGCAGTTGCTCTTTTCGACAAAATTTCATTATCTAGTATCATGCTAATTGAATTTTTTATAGAATTTTTAGTCCTAGTAATCTATTGGAAAGTTGAATTTCATCATAAGGTAAAAGAAAGTTCAGAAGATGACTCAAGCATACTCACAATGTCTAAAGAAGGTTTCCAGTTTATTTTTAGATATAAAAAAATTGTTTTTGGATTAATTTTTGTTCTTATGATTAATTTCATACTTGGAATAGTAAATGTTGGTCTCCCATTTCTTCAAATTAAAGAGTTGGCTTTATCCAATCAATCTTATGCATTGAACGACAGTGTCTTAGCTTTTGGACTCTTATTAGGATCAGTTATTGCTTCGAAAATGAGTACGAAAAGTAATTTGAATATTGCTAGATATGCCATTGCTATGGTTGCGTTCGCAACCTGCTTACTGGGATTATTATTAATCTTACATTTGTCCAAAAGTAGCTGGATTGCTATTCTCATTATTTATTTTCTTGTAATTGGTTTATCAATTACAATATGCAATATACTAATTTCTAGTTGGTCAATTCTCAAAATTCCACAAGAATTTCAAGGTAGAGTTTTTGCTGTCTTAAATGCTTTAACACAGGCATTTTTACCAATAAGCATGTTACTCTTTGGATTCTTATTTGATACAATGAACGTGGCCTCTATTTTCACTCTCTCAGGTCTCGTGCTACTCTTGCTTCTCTTTGTATTTCCTTGGATTTTTAAAATTAATCTCACAAATGATGAATTGGAGTAAAATGATGAAAATTAATGATGTGCAACAAATCCTCGACATTACAAATTCAGAATGGAATATATATTATGAGTTAATTACCACTAGCCTTAAGACATCAACTCTTTCACATATGCCTTTCTTCAATCAAATAGACAATATACAATCTATATCACTTTATTCATTGTATCCATTATTATTTAGAAAAGAATTTCAATTATCAGATCAAAATCTGAAAGCATTAATTCCATTCTCTCATAATCACTTTACATCTTTATTTATATTGGACAAGATATATGACTCTCAAAAAGTCGAAGAACCGATTGATTTATTAATCCTGTTAGAACAATATTCAAAAAATATGATGTTTTTAAGTAATGAAATTCATCCCGATGTTACAGAGAATATATGTAAGACCTTAACAGGTCTATACAAAGAAAAATATTGCTATCGATACAATCAAATACTTCCTCTTGAAGAAGAAAGACAATACGCTTACGATAAATATTCATTTGCTAAAATAGCTTTAAAAGTCTTTCAAAGTAGTTCAAACTTCCCTAAAGAGCAGGCTATTTTAGAAGAATTATATGCATCTCATGACTATTTTGCTTATGGTAGACAGATATTAGATGATCTTGAAGATTTTCAACAAGATTATAAAAATAAACAATTTAATATTTATGTAAATAGGTTTCTTATGAAATACAGTGATGAAACACTACCAACCTATGATCAAGCTTTATTTAGAGAATTGTTATTAGAATCCAAACAAGCCTTCGAAAATTCTCTAAATAGTCTCTCACTTGAGTTTACCTACTGGAAAAATTACATCAACTTCTATTTAACTATTTGCGAGAAATATATAAACTGAAATGAAAGAGATGTTTGATAATTCTTCCGATAAACAATCTAGGCGCTTATTTCAAAAAACCACTGCCTTCCCCAGACAAACCTGAGGAAAGCAGTGTTTCTTTGAACACCAATTATTCATACATAAGATAAAAATTAGTCAGAATCGATGTTAAATCAAGCAGAATCTACGCTGATGTAAGAATCCTGCTTGGTTTTTATGTCAAGTATGAATAATTGAGGTTGAAAGTTCTGTAATGGAGCTAGACATCTATTGTTCCTGAAAATAAAATGCACATACAATAGAGGTGTTAGGATGTTTCATTTGATGACAGCTTCGCCCCCTATAAAATGAAATTCTAGTATTGTCTATCAACTGGGATATTTTTGTGTTCAAACTAGTTAAGACATTATCACATTCGAATCACAACTAAGACAGGGAATCGTGGCTATCTAGTTTTCATATTCTTAAAAAAGTGATAAAATGGTAGGAAGAATTGGAGAGTAGAGATGCCAAAAGAAGTGAATTTAACAGGCGATGAGGTTGTCGCTTTAACGCAAAAATATTTATCAAAAGAAGATGTTGCTTTTGTACATAAAGCCTTGGTTTACGCCGTTGAATGCCATAGTGGTCAATATCGGAAATCTGGCGAACCCTACATTATTCACCCTATCCAAGTGGCAGGTATTTTAGCCAAACTCAAGCTAGATGCCGTAACGGTTGCCTGTGGTTTCTTGCATGACGTGGTGGAAGATACAGATGCGACCTTGGATGATTTGGAAAGAGAGTTTGGTCCTGATGTGCGTGTGATTGTCGATGGAGTTACCAAGCTCGGTAAGGTCAAGTACAAGTCTCACGAAGAGCAGTTGGCTGAAAACCACCGCAAGATGCTCATGGCCATGTCTGAGGACATCCGTGTTATCTTGGTCAAACTGTCTGACCGCTTGCATAATATGCGAACTCTGAAACATCTTCGAAGAGACAAGCAGGAGCGTATTTCCAAAGAAACTATGGAAATCTATGCACCTCTTGCTCACCGTCTGGGGATTTCTAGCGTCAAATGGGAATTGGAAGACCTATCTTTCCGTTATCTCAACCCAACGGAGTTTTACAAGATTACCCATATGATGAAGGAAAAGCGCAGAGAGCGTGAAGCCTTGGTGGATGAGGTAGTCACAAAATTAGAGGAGTATACGACGGATCGTCACTTAAAAGGGAAAATTTACGGTCGTCCCAAGCATATTTACTCTATTTTCCGCAAAATGCAGGATAAGAGAAAACGGTTTGAGGAAATCTATGACCTGATTGCCATTCGTTGTATTTTGGATACCCAAAGTGATGTTTATGCCATGCTTGGTTACGTTCATGAGCTTTGGAAACCCATGCCTGGTCGCTTTAAAGACTATATCGCTAATCGCAAGGCCAATGGTTACCAGTCTATCCATACGACTGTCTATGGGCCAAAAGGACCGATTGAGTTTCAGATTCGAACTAAAGCCATGCACGAGGTTGCTGAGTACGGGGTTGCGGCTCACTGGGCTTATAAGAAAGGCATTAAGGGGCAGGTTAACAGCAAGGAATCTGCTATTGGAATGAACTGGATCAAGGAGATGATGGAGCTCCAAGATCAGGCTGATGATGCCAAGGAATTTGTGGACTCTGTCAAGGAAAACTATCTGGCTGAGGAAATTTACGTCTTTACCCCAGATGGTGCTGTCCGTTCCCTTCCAAAAGATTCAGGACCGATTGACTTTGCCTATGAAATCCATACAAAAGTCGGGGAAAAAGCAACTGGTGCCAAGGTCAATGGTCGTATGGTTCCGCTGACAACCAAGCTCAAGACAGGGGATCAGGTTGAAATTGTTACCAACCCCAACTCCTTTGGACCGAGTCGTGACTGGCTCAATATGGTCAAGACCAGCAAGGCGCGTAACAAGATTCGTCAGTTCTTTAAAAATCAAGATAAGGAATTGTCAGTCAACAAGGGTCGTGAAATACTGATGGCCCAGTTCCAAGAAAATGGCTATGTGGCTAATAAATTTATGGACAAGCGCCACATGGACCAAGTTCTACAAAAGACCAGCTACAAGACAGAAGAATCCCTCTTTGCGGCCATTGGTTTTGGCGAAATCGGAGCTATTACTGTCTTTAACCGTCTGACTGAAAAGGAACGCCGTGAGGAAGAACGTGCCAAGGCCAAGGCGGAGGCAGAAGAACTTGTCAAAGGTGGCGAGGTCAAGGTTGAAAATAAAGAAACCCTCAAGGTCAAGCATGAGGGTGGTGTGGTCATTGAAGGTGCATCAGGTCTCCTCGTGCGGATTGCCAAGTGCTGTAATCCTGTTCCTGGTGATGATATTGTTGGCTATATCACTAAGGGGCGTGGTGTGGCTATTCACCGTGTGGACTGTATGAATCTGCGTGCCCAAGAAAACTACGAGCAACGCCTTCTTGATGTGGAATGGGAAGACCAGTACTCTAGCTCAAATAAGGAGTATATGGCTCATATCGACATCTATGGCCTCAACCGTACAGGACTGTTGAATGATGTACTGCAAGTTCTTTCAAACACAACCAAGAATATTTCAACGGTCAATGCCCAACCAACTAAGGATATGAAGTTTGCTAATATCCATGTATCCTTTGGCATTGCTAACCTCTCGACGCTGACCACGGTTGTCGATAAGATTAAGAGTGTGCCAGAAGTTTACTCTGTTAAACGGACCAACGGCTAATTGGCCTAGCTCTTACTAGAAAGGCTATTATGAAAATCATTATCCAACGGGTTAAAAAAGCCCAAGTCAGTATTCAAGGTCAGGTGCAGGGGAAAATCAATCAGGGCCTCTTATTGCTGGTTGGTGTTGGACCAGAGGACCAAGAGGAAGATTTGGACTATGCTGTGAGAAAACTGGTCAATATGCGGATTTTTTCAGACGTAGAAGGCAAGATGAACCTGTCTGTCAAAGATATTGAAGGAGAAATCCTCTCTATTTCTCAGTTTACCCTCTTTGCGGATACTAAGAAAGGCAATCGTCCAGCCTTCATAGGTGCAGCCAAACTTGATATGGCATCGGACTTCTATGATGCTTTCAATCAAAAATTAGCACAAGAAGTGCCTGTTCAGACAGGTATCTTTGGAGCGGATATGCAGGTTGAGCTGGTCAATGACGGACCAGTCACCATTATCCTTGATACTAAAAATAGATAAGAAAGACCAAGCCGACTGGGCTTGGTCTTTCTTATCTATTACAAAATACTCCAAAATGAAATCTGTTCCTGATAGGCCTTTAGGAAGTCTCTTTTCAGGCTTTGGCTTATGCGATAGGAAGGGATGAGATGACCTAGGATGAGTATAGCTCCTTGGAGGAAAAGTGGAATATCACTTAAACATATCAAGGAGAGAATCATCAGGCTATCCCAGAGGAGAATTTGTAAGGCAAAACGCCAGAATCTCGGTCTAATCTGGGAATAGAGTTGACTAAAGTGGTCACAAAGCTGGGTAGAAAGATAGGTCAATAGCACAGGATGAAAGAAAATGAGCCAACCGCTATAAATTAAAATCCAGTCCCAAGTAAGTCTCTCTTTAAATGTCAAAAATGCCAGCATTATTCCATCAATGACAAGAAGTTGAATGGTTTTGATGTAGATGATTTTTTTCATGCTAAAACCTCCTTCTCCTTAGAGACACTCCCATAAAGAGATGTGTTTGTTGTAAAAATCTGGATAGTTTTCTCTTAGGTAGTCCGCCGTCCTATAATATAAAGTAGAATGACAAGCAGTGATGATTGGCATAAGAGAGGGAGAACGCTGAGAACTAACGAAGGTTAAAAGGACAAAAAATAGAAAATCAATGGAGAGAACCCCTAAATAGTAGAAGCGAATCATTTTATTGATTTGAGGATAAATCTCAGAGAAATGTTTTTTGAGTCGATCGACCAAGCGAAATAGCAGTAGTCCTTGAGCAAGGAGGAAAATAAAACCAGAGAGCAAGAGCCATTCTAAAGCTGTCTCGGGTCTAGTGGTAAAAAATGCAAGTAGTAGCAAATCGATGACTGCAATTGCTGTAAAATGGATTCTAAAGAGATTTTTCATAAGATGACCTCCCTCTTCTATCTAGCTTCATTCTACTCCAAAAGAATGGGAGTTACAAGTAAAATGATAAAAAATTTTAGTAAGGAGATTCTATTAGATTTCTTTATTTGAGTTTCCTCCTATTGTTCCACTTCTTCATCATTCCAGACAAATAAAGCTCCGATTGCATTGAGGATATAAAAGATGTATTTACCGATATTGGCAAAGTTTCCTTGAATGCCAGCCTTTGTCAGCTGAACGAAATTATAAATCAACCAAAAGCCCCACTGAGTTGTTAGTTTCAATGCGTTCAAAGCATTGGCAATGAGGGACAGTGCAAAGGCAATAGTTGTCACGTAGGCAAGGAGATTCATCTTTCCTCCATAGCCGATATAGTTGGTCACAAAGGCAAAGAGGAAGGCGATGATTGAAATGATGATGGCCGCCAATTTTAGCTGTTTTTGGCTCATTTGGTTGGGTCTGCCTTCTTGCGAAGCTTCCCATTTCTTAATAGCAAAGGTGTAAATGAGGAAGGTGACAGGATAGGTGATAATGGCCGCCTTATTTCCAAGGATATAATCAATGGTACCAGACAAAATCGTATTGACAATACCAAAGTAATTTCCCCATTTGCTTAATTTTCCCGTGAAACGAGTGGACAACATGGAAATCCCAACGTTGGTTACGGAAATCAATCCAAAAGGAACAAGAGCAGTCCATGGTCCCCAGTCTACGAATTTATCGAGACGTGAGTTGAGGTAACCAGATGCAATCGCAATCCCAACGACCAAAGCAACCCCGAAGAGGTCAAACCATTTGGATGTCGCAAAAATTTTTAGTGATTTTTTCATATATTAAAATATCTTTCTTTTTTTACAAATATTCTACAACTAAATGAAAGTAAAATCAAATGATAGAAATAAAACCCTGAAAATAAAACTTTCAGGGTTGGTTGGGTACTTGAAAAATTAGTCGATTTTCTCGACGTAGAGTTGTTTGGCAATGTCCATACCTACTTGTAAATCCTCTTCGTTACTGAGGATAGTGAAAGTATTGCTGAAGCCATCAAACTGCTTGACTTGGAGAGGATCACCGATGTGAAGTGAGTGCTTATCCAGATAATGGAGAATGTCAAAACTATCGTGCACACGAGTCAGGCGGTAGGCGCCAGCTTCCTTGATGTCAGCTAGTGGCAGGTTATTGATTTCAACCAGGAGTTCTCCCTTGGCAGGAATAGTTCCTCCGTGAGGGCAGGTTTTGGGGAATCCAAGCAATTTTTCCAGTCTCTCCACGAATAGGTCAGAGACAGTATGTTCCAATACCTCAGCTTCCTCGTGAATCTGGTCACTCGTATAGTCTAAATGATGAACTAGAAAAACTTCAATCAAGCGGTGTTTACGGTAGAGTTCAGAGACCAGTTTAAGTCCAAGGTCAGTCAGTAGATAGCCACATTCCTTGTCCTTGAGGATGAGATTTTCACTTTTCATCCGTTTAATCATTTCAGTTACGGCAGGGGGAGATACTTGCATACGAGCCGCAATTTCCTTGTTGGTGATTTTATGTAGGTCTGTGCCAATTTCATAAATACATTTTAGATAATCTTCTTTATTCGGGGTCATTCGTTTCCTCTTGTCTAATCTCTTTATCTAGTATATCAAAAAAAGCTAGATTTCTCTAGCTGTGACTTTTTATGTTATACTTATTGCAAGAGAAAAAACGAGGAGATGAATATGACGAAAATAGCTCTTCTTTCAGATATTCATGGAAATACCACCGCCTTGGAGGCTGTTTTGGCAGATACTCGGCAGCTAGGAGTGGATGAATACTGGCTTCTGGGAGATATTCTCATGCCAGGGACAGGGCGTAGAAGGATTTTGGACTTGTTGGCTCAACTACCGATTACGGCTAGAGTTTTGGGAAACTGGGAAGATAGTCTGTGGCACGGTGTCCGTAAGGAATTGGATAGTACTCGTCCCAGTCAACGCTATCTCTTGCGCCAGTGCCAGTATGTTTTAGAGGAAATTTCCCTAGAAGAAATTGAACTGCTTCACAATCAACCTCTCCAGATTCATCGTCAGTTTGGGGATTTGACGGTGGGAATTAGCCACCATCTTCCTGATAAGAACTGGGGGCGAGAGTTGATTCATACTGGAGCGCAAGAGGATTTTGACCGCTTGGTGACCAATCCGCCTTGTGATATTGCTGTTTATGGACATATTCACCAGCAGTTGCTTCGTTACGGGACTGGTGGGCAATTGATTGTCAATCCAGGTTCAATTGGCCAGCCTTTCTTTCTAGATGCCCAGTTGCGGAAGGACTTGCGAGCCCAGTATATGATTTTAGAGTTTGATGACAAGGGCTTGGTAGATATGGACTTCCGACGAGTAGACTACGATGTGGCAGCTGAATTGCAGCTAGCTAAAGACCTCAAACTTCCCTATTTTGAGGTTTACTATGAAAGTCTGGTCAATGGTATCCACCATACTCATCATCAGGAATTTCTGAGAGAATTGGCCCAGAAAGAGGGCTATGATAGGGAATTAGATGCCTGGCTAAAAGGTGGTAATGATTGACATTACAACTAAAAAGGGTATAATAAAAGAAAAAGAAGAGTAGAGGCAGGCTAGCCTCGTAAAAAGGAGAAGAGGATGCAAATTCCAAGTAGATTTACCATTGCGACTCATATGCTGATAATCATTGCCCTCAAGGGGAAGGAAAGCAAGGTAACCAGTGATTTTCTGGCTGCTAGTGTCGGGGTCAATCCTGTCATTATCAGAAAGACCTTGTCCCAGTTGAAGAAGGCAGAACTGATTTCAGTCGCGCGCGGAACAGGGGGAACAGAGATTGTCAAAGATCTCAAGGATATTAGTCTTTTAGATGTTTATCAAGCAGTTGAGTGTCTTGGTAAAACAGGTCAACTCTTCAGTTTCCATGACAATCCAAATCCAAATTGCCCAGTTGGAGCTCATATTCATGATGTTTTGGATCAAAAATTGGAGAGAATCCAACTGGCTATGGAGGCTGAACTTGGTCAGACCAGTCTAGAACAAGTCGTGGCCGATGCAGAGAGTCAGATGAAGGAGTAATTTTTTCTTTAAAACAAGAAAAGCTTATGAGAAGTTTTTTACCTTTTCATAAGCTTTTTATCTATTCTTCCAAGCTTGGTAACGGGTATCAATCAATAACTGGGTAAGGCGTCCCATGGTTTCTCTTTCTTTTGGAGTGAGGGATTGCGCTTGGACGACGAGATGACGAATGTGTTCAAGCGCCTTTAAGGAAGACAAGTCATTGATGGAGCTAATCCCAGCATCTAGAATGGTGCCAAAGAAGAGGTCGAAGTAGAGCTGGAGTTCCTCGTCAGGGACTGTAGCCACCCACTCCTTGAAGGTTGTGTCGACTTGTTGGCTATCACTGTTGGTCTTATCCAGCTGGACGAAGTGTTTGTCCTCAATCTGCCAACTAAAGGTATCGTGCTGGGCGATACCACCCAAGGCAGTACTGTGCACGATGATTTGGTGGGCCGGAATTTCCAACATCATACCGATGATGGAACCTTGTGGAATGAAGACCTTGGTTCTATCCATTATCCTTTGATAGCCCTCAGTTTGTGTCAGTTCTTTGTGGAGACCAGGCGCATCAAAGGTATAAACTGCTGTGATTTGATCTTGCAAGTTTTGCTCAATTTGACTAGCCGCATAGATGGCTAAATTTCCTCCCTTGGAATGCCCAGCCAGAATGGCCTTTTGCTTAGGATTTTGAGCAAAAAAATCCTGTAAATACTGGAGAGCGTGTTTTTGAGCAGGAATTTCCTTCATATAGGTCAGGTGGAAATCTTCCTTCCAGCCAATGATACTGTCATCTGTCCCTCGAAAGACAATCAGATAGGTATCGAGAGTGAGACGGTAGGTCATAGCCGCAAATTGTTTTTGCAGTTCAGGGTTGATGTCGTTGATAAAATGGGAGAGTTTGCAATTTTTGAAGCGTTTGTGTTGAGCTAGTTCATCTAATAGCTGGAGGCGATTTTTGCTGCTCAACATGTTGGGCTCCCTTGGAACCTGAGGAGCCAGGTCTAAAAGTCGCTGAGGACTTGCGGAGACCAGATTATCAAAGGAGAGGTAGGTGGCTTCTGTTAAGGCTAGAATGTCTAATTCATTTAAAGGAAGGTCGTAATAAGAATCGTATGCGACATCTTTCAGATAGTCAAAAATATTGGCCATAAGAGCTCCTTTCTTTTTATTTATCTTATCAAATTTCCCTTAAATTAGCTACTAGGCTTGCCTCACTATGTTGGTTAAAAACAAGCTATGTCAAATTCAGTTTCAGGCCTTCTAGCATGGAAAAATCTGTTATAATAATAGAAAAGGAGGAGCGCATGCACAAGATTTTATTAGTAGAAGATGATTTGGTCATTCGTCAACAGGTCGGGAAAATGCTCTCTGAATGGGGATTTGAAGTGGTTCTGGTAGAAGACTTTATGGAAGTTTTGAGTCTATTTGTCCAGTCGGAGCCTCATCTGGTTCTCATGGATATTGGTCTGCCTTTGTTTAATGGCTATCACTGGTGTCAGGAGATTCGCAAGATTTCCAAGGTACCTATTATGTTTCTGTCTTCGAGAGATCAGGCTATGGATATCGTTATGGCAATCAATATGGGGGCGGATGACTTTGTGACCAAGCCTTTTGACCAGCAGGTTCTTTTAGCCAAGGTTCAGGGCTTGTTGCGCCGTTCCTATGAGTTTGGACGAGACGAGAGTTTACTGGAATATGCTGGTGTTATCCTTAATACTAAATCCATGGATTTACATTATCAAGGCCAAGTCTTGAATTTAACCAAGAATGAATTCCAGATTTTACGCGTTTTATTTGAACACGCAGGAAATATTGTAGCGCGTGACGACCTGATGCGGGAACTTTGGAACAGTGACTTTTTCATTGATGATAATACTCTCTCAGTTAATGTAGCTCGTTTGCGTAAAAAATTGGAAGAGCAGGGCTTGGTAGGATTTATTGAGACCAAGAAAGGGATAGGGTACGGATTGAAGCATGCTTGATTGGAAACAATTTTTTCTAGCCTATCTGCGCTCCCGTAGTCGTCTGTTTGTCTACCTGCTTTCTTTGACGTTTCTGGTTTTGCTCTTTCAGTTTTTATTTGCCAGTTTGGGAATTTACTTTCTCTATTTTTTCCTCTTGTGTTGCTTTGTAACCATCTTATTTTTCACTTGGGACATATTGGTAGAAATGCAGGTTTATCGTCAGGAACTTCTCTATGGGGAGAGGGAAGCCAAGTCTCCTTTGGAAAGGGCTTTAGCAGAAAAATTAGAAGCGCGTGAGATGGAACTCTATCAGCAGAGGTCTGACGCAGAAAGAAAACTGACGGATTTGCTGGATTATTATACCTTGTGGGTCCACCAGATAAAGACCCCCATTGCAGCCAGTCAACTCTTAGTTGCAGAAGTGGTCGACCGCCAACTGAAGCAGCAATTAGAACAGGAAATTTTCAAGATTGACTCCTATACCAATCTAGTTTTACAGTACCTGCGTTTAGAAAGTTTCCATGATGATTTGGTCTTAAAGCAGATTCAAATTGAGGATTTGGTCAAGGAAATAATTCGTAAATATGCTCTGTTCTTTATTCAAAAAGGCTTAAATGTCAATCTACATGACCTTGATAAAGAAATCGTGACGGATAGAAAGTGGCTGCTAGTGGTTATTGAGCAAATCATCTCAAACAGTCTCAAGTACACCAAGGAAGGTGGTCTGGAGATTTATATGGAGGGGCAGGAGCTTTGTATCAAGGATACGGGAATCGGGATAAAAAACAGTGATGTCCTCCGAGTCTTTGAACGTGGTTTCTCAGGATATAATGGACGCCTAACCCAGCAGTCATCTGGACTTGGACTTTACCTATCTAAGAAAATTTCTGAAGAACTGGGTCACCAGATTCGCATTGAGTCTGAGGTTGGAAAAGGAACGACAGTACGGATTCATTTTGCTCAAGTGAACCTAGTCCTTGAGTGAGAATAGACAATGAGGTTGAGTTAAAACTCATTTTTTCCAGGAATTGAGTTTTTACCCAATCTCTTTTTGCTATATTTCAGGATATTTGAAGACTGTTTTTTACAAAACGAATAATAGTATTTTTAATACGGATATAGTATAAATACTGCTTCAAAGTGAAGTTTTATAGATTTTATAATTTTGTTGAGTATAAAATCTATAAACTAAGGTTGAATTACAAAAATTAATTTGAGATGAAGTGAATTGTAGACTTGGGAAATATCTCCTGTTCGATTTCAGAATGAATCGCTGATACAGGATTGAAAGAACTGCGGTTTTCTTTTTGTTTTGAATGAGATAGGTGCATATAGATTTGTGTAACTGATATAGAACTGCTTCCAAGAATTTGTACGTATTGTAGGTATTTCACACAATAACCTTAGTTGCTAGGAATCCAATTTTAACGGAATTGATAGATACCATTTGTCAGAAATTCAATGTATTCTATGTCGATATTGTGGAGAAAGGGATGATAAAGTTAACTCTTATATATAAAGTACTCATAAACTAAAAAAGTAACTGTTCAAGATTTTCAGTTACTTTTTTAGTTGGATACAGCAAAGTGGTAAATATAAGGTAATAATTATAATGATTTCCAGTCAAACCACCATGAATTTTTTGCTTGAATATTCATGCAAAAACTCCTTGAACAAACATCGCTTAACTTAATTATATGGTATAATTTAATTACATTTTATCACATAGGAAAGTTTATTTTGAAGTTGTCCCATATTTGCTAACGGAGGTGTACTATGTTAAAGAAATTCGGAGAGACATATAAGGTATTTAGAGAATCAAGGAAAATTTCTCTTAGAGATATAGAAAACAAAGGGATATCACGTTCACAGTTATCCCGATTTGAAAAAGGCGAGACAGATCTGACTATTACAAAATTTCTGATAGCACTTGAACAAATAAATGTCCCTATTGAAGAATTCATGTATGCAACTAATGATTTTAAAAGAGATCGTTTCTACCAAACAATAGATGAAGTTAAACAATGTTTCCTTAATCGAAATGTGGCAAAATTACATAAATTATTGACTAAACGCATGGAAAATAATAATTCATCTCTTTTTTCTGAGATGGAAATAATTTTTTTAAAAATCAAACTTCAAGAATTATCAAAAGAAGACTATTCCAATGACACGGATATAAAAAGAATAACTGATTATTTGTTCGGTGTGGATTATTGGGGTGTGTTTGAAATTTTGTTATTTGGAAATATCGTGTATATTTTTAATCATGCTACTTTTCTACTATTATCAAAAGAGATGTTGCATAGAACAGAGTTTTATCACGATATACCAAGCTATAGAAGAGTGATTGCTAGTATGGTTCTAAATGCACTTATTATTTGTATTGAAAGAGATCATCTTGTGGATGCAAAATACTTTGAGAAAAAAATTTCTCAGTTTTATTTTGATGAATCTGAGATTTATGAACGGTTAATTTTTAAATATGCATGTGCTTTTTACGAATTTAAGAAAAATCAGACAACACAGTCAATATTAAAAATGAGAAAAATAATTGGTTTTATGCGTGTAGCAGAATGTGAAAAACTTGCTAACCGATACGATGAGCATTTAAGAAAAATATTAGAGTCATATTTAAATAATGGTATATAGTGCAGATGTGGGACGAAAAATAATTGAATTTATAAAGTGATATACTGTCTTTATAAAAAGATATTGAATTAATGGTGTTAATTTTATTGATAAATCAGGAAGTTTTCTAACTTGTAGTTCAGTACAGTTATCTCTTTTTACAACATATCTAGGTGCAGTTCAGTCTTGTTCTCTTTATAATGGAAGTATTGGAAATATTCATTTTACCTCTATCAAAGAAATATGGGATAGACCTATATTTTACAAACTAGCAAATTATACTTTGAATGATAGTAACAACTGCAGTACTTGTGTGATTGCCAATTATTGCACTCAATGTCCTGGTATCGCACTATCTGAAACAGGGAATAGTAGAGATTGCTCTTCGATATGTAAAAAACAGCATTAGCAAGGAGTATCGTATATGCTACCGTATCTTAAAACTATTAGATGGTATCTCTTCTTTAATTTTCTTTTTGGTGCAATATCGAATATCTGCACAGCTTTGTTACCGTATTTCACGCAGGCATTAATCAAAGGGGATTATCAAGTAGCTCTATATGGTTACTCTATGTCAGTGGCAGGCTATTTGAGTTGTAACTATATCCAAATGATACTTGATTGGAAGCAGGGGATTATCTTTTCGACTACTTTGAAAAATGAGTGGTTTCGTTCACTTCTGGGACTCAGTCACCACGATTTCAAGCAGAAAACAGTAGCAGAGTATATTTCCTATCAATCTAATGACCTAGATTCGTTGGAAAAGGATTACCTTCCTCCATTGATGAGTTTTATCAAACAAATTTTACGTATCATCATTTACGCTTTCATTATTAGCAGAACAATTAATCCTATTGTATCACTGATTTTAATCTTTTCCACTGGAATTAGTATTCAAATTCCTAAAATCGTTGGGAAGTTGACCGCTAATCGTAGACAGGTTTACTTGAAAAAACAAGGAGATTACTATCGAACTTTGGAGGATTTGCTCATGGGACATCATTTGGTAAATAAACTAACTGTGTCGCATTTTTTGAATCAACAAAAGAGTTCTCTAAAGAATTTGCAGGATAAGTATTTTAAGTATGGTTTGACAAAAATTACAGGCCTCTTATTGACAGGTGTTTCTTTTGAATTCATTAGTCTTGTTCTGTTTATTTATTTAGCCTACTCTCTATCTCACCAGCAACTCGGTATTCCTGAGGTAGTGGCGAGTTTCGGATATATTAATGCTTTTTCTGAGCCAATACAGGAAATCCTTTATGATTTACAAATGTTAGAGTCTGTAAAGCCTGTAATCAAGAGTTTTCAAAACATTGTTGGGAGACCCGTTTCAGTTCAAGCACCTCAACATTCTTTTGATACGATTACTTTGAAAAACATTTCCAAACAACTGGGAGAATCAAAATTGATAATTACTTCCGCTACGATTCAAAAAGGGGATAAAATTGCGCTTATTGGTAATAATGGGTCTGGAAAAAGTAGTCTTCTCAACATTTTAAATGGAACAGATGAAGATTTTGAAGGACAAATTGTGCTAGATGGGCTTGTTTTGGACCATCTTTGGGGAAGATTCGGTATGATTCTGCAACAAGAACATACATTTATTTCGAGTTATGAAAATAATGTAACGCTATTCAATAGTTTCAATGAAAAATTCAGAGAAGAAGATTTTGAAAAAATTCCACCACAATCCCTGTCAGGTGGTCAGCAACAACGAATGTATTTAAATCGTGAGAAAAATCGTAAAAATCCATTGCTTATCCTAGACGAACCTTTCTCTGCCTTGGATACTAATCAGTTTAAAATGGAATTGGAAAGAGTTCTGGAACTACCAAGTGCCGTCATTGTTACTTTACATCGCCAAAACGAATTATTAAGTAAGTTTGACCAAGTTTGGGAAATTAAGAATGGAGAACTTGTAATTTTGAAATAGCTAAATTATAAAGAATAAAACGCATAGTATCAGGAGTTCACTTTCAGAGGAGATACCGGTTTTTCTTTTTCTAATAAGGAATCTAAAATTTCTTGCTTTCTCTATCTGTTCAATTGATAGATTTCTTCGGAGAAAGACTGTAACATTTTTGATATAATGTTAAGGATGGACTGACGGATATTTAAAGGATAATTTTCAAAAGAATAACAGGTGAGAAGAAAAATATGTAAGATTGGACAGAAGTCTTTCTACCATCATCCATGCAGAAACAAGATTATATGACATAAAAGGAGTAACCAATGATCGGAAACTATTCAACACGTGAATACCGTGAGAAATTATATGATGATCTTCATGTTCGATTAAGAGATACAGTGATTTTGATGTGTGCGATTTTTATTGCCTCTATCGGCCTAAATATGAATTCAACAGCTGTCATTATTGGAGCCATGCTGATTTCCCCTCTTATGACACCGATTGTTGGACTAGGATTTGGGTTAGCTATTTTTGATACGCGTTTAATCAAGCAATCTCTAGAGGTTTTATTTACCCAAGTATTGGTCAGCTTGCTTGTCTCGGCTCTGTATTTCTGGATTTCTCCCTTATCTTATGCAAGTAGCGAATTGATTGCACGAACCTCTCCAACCATTTGGGATGTTCTCATTGCTATTGCTGGTGGGATTGCTGGTGTGATCGGTTCAAGGAAAAAAGAAGCAAACAATATCGTGCCAGGAGTAGCCATTGCAACAGCTCTGATGCCACCTATCTGTACTGCAGGTTACGGTTTAGCTAATGGAAATGTACGATTTTTATTTGGAGCTCTCTATCTTTTCTTGATTAACTGTGTCTTTATCATGCTAACAAATATTGTTGGAACAAGAATTTTGATGAGAAAATCTCCCTTAAGTTCATTTAAAGAGCTAAATATTAAAATGAGAATTGGGTTGATATCCTTGATTGTATTATTGATTCTTCCAGCCAGCTATTCAGCAGTTACTCTGACGATAGATCAAGCGCGAAAAGAAGGAATTAAACAGTTTGTAGGAAAAGAGTTCGTCAATCACACGGTTATTAATCAAGTCTACAAGTCAAGGAACAATGAATTGGTCTTGACGGTTGTTGGAGATCCGATTTCAGAAGAAGAATTAGAAACGCTCCACCAAAAACAAGCCTCTTACGGCATTCAATCTGTTCAATTGAAAGTCAATCAAGTTCATAATTCGACAAAACTAGATAGTGATACGACCAAGGAATTTTATGAAACCATTAACAAGTATATCGATCAAAAACTCTCTGAAAAGGATTCACAAAAAGATCTCGTAAAAGAAAATGAAGCAGACAAGGAATGAGGATATTGACCTTATCAAACCCATGAAAGCAAATCTTGTGTGGTGGTTTGGTCAATCACTACTAGCTCGGATTAAATAATACTCTTCGAAAATCAAATTCAAACCACGTCAGCGTCGCCTTACCGTACTCAAGTACAGCTTGCGGCTAGCTTCCTAGTTTGCTTTTTGATTTTCATTGAGTAAAAATATAAAAAGCAACAGCTGTTTTAGTTGTTGCTTTTTAGCTAGCTAGGATTTTATCTCTTATTTCTCAACGCGTGATTTGTTGGCGATATCAGCTAGGATAGCTTGAACAAAATCATCAACTGAGACAGTTTGTGTTTCTTTTTGTCCGTAACGACGAACGTTGACTGTTCCGTCTTCCATTTCCTTGTCTCCAACGATTAATTGGTAAGGAATCTTGCTAGTTTGTGACGCACGGATCTTGAATTGCATTTTTTCATTGCGCTCATCTACGTCTGCACGGACACCGCGATCACGGAGTTTCTTCGCCACTTCCCAAGCGTAGTCCACGTGTTTTTCGTTAGATACTGGGATGAGGGTTACTTGGTGTGGTGCTAGCCATGTTGGGAAGGCACCCTTGTAGTTCTCAATCAAGATAGCTGTGAAGCGTTCCATAGTTGAGATAACTCCACGGTGGATCATAACTGGACGGTGCTCTTCACCATCAGCTCCGATGTATTTAAGGTCGAAGCGTTCTGGAAGCAAGAAGTCAAGTTGGATAGTTGAAAGGGTTTCTTCTTTTCCAAGGGCTGTCTTAACTTGAATATCCAATTTTGGTCCGTAGAAGGCTGCTTCACCCTCAGCTTCAAAGTAGTCAACACCCATTTCATCAAGGGCTGCACGAAGCATAGTTTGGGCATTTTCCCACATCTCATCGTTGTCAAAGTACTTGTGAGTATCTTGAGGGTCACGAAGAGAGAGACGGAAGCGGTATTCAGTCAAGTTGAAGTCTTCATAAACATCGATAATCAACTGAAGGGCACGTTGGAATTCTTCTTGGATTTGTTCTGGAGTGACAAAGAGGTGACCGTCGTTGAGTGACATTTCACGCACACGTTGCAGACCAGTGAGGGCACCAGATTTTTCGTAACGGTGCATCATACCGATTTCAGCGATACGGATTGGCAATTCACGGTATGAGTGAACATGGTGTTTGAAGACTTGGATGTGGTGTGGACAGTTCATTGGACGAAGGACAAATTCTTCCCCATCACCCATGTCCATAGTTGGGAACATATCTTCTTGGTAATGATCCCAGTGACCAGAAGTCTTGTAAAGCTCAACAGAAGCAAGTGGTGGAGTATAAACGTGTTGGTAGCCAGAAGCCAATTCCTTGTCGACAATGTAGCGTTCCAATTCACGACGGATAGTCGCACCATTTGGTAACCAGAATGGAAGCCCTTGACCAACCTCTTGAGAAATCATGAAGAGGTCAAGCTCTTTACCAAGTTTACGGTGGTCACGTTCCTTAGCTTCCTCACGCATTTGAAGGTAGTTTTTCAAGTCTTTCTTGTCAAACCAAGCTGTACCGTAGATACGTTGCATCATAGCGTTGTCGCTGTTTCCACGCCAGTAAGCACCTGCTACATGGAGAAGGTGGAAGATTTGGATACGGCCTGTTGATGGGACGTGAGGGCCACGGCAAAGGTCTACATACTCACCTTGACGATAGATAGTCAAACCACCTTCGTCTTCTGAGTGTTCTTCAATCAATTCCAACTTGTAAGGGTCGTTTTTGAAGATTTCACGAGCCTCGTCTTTAGTCACTTCTTCACGAATTGATGGGAAGTTTTCTTTGACAATTTTTTGCATTTCTTCTTCGATACGAGGAAGGTCTTCGTTAGAGATTTGACCAGCAGTATTATCAGTATCGTAGTAGAAGCCGTCTTCGATGGCTGGACCAACTCCCAAGTGAATGTCTGGGAACAGACGACGAGCTGCTTGGGCGAACAAGTGAGCAGCTGAGTGACGCAAGATTGGAAGGGCATCTTCGTGATCAGGTGTCACGATTTCGATGTTTCCATCTTCAGTGATAGCACGAGTAGTGTCGATGAGTTTGCCGTTGAATTTACCAGCCAAGGCTTTTTTAGCTAGGGAATTGCTGATAGATTGGGCAATTTCAAAAGTTGTCACGCCGGATTCGAATTCACGAACAGCGCCATCTGGGAAAGTAATGTTAATCATGATGTTCTCCTTTTTATTATTTCACAGTTTCTAAGCATTGACTTTTTTGCAGACTACTTCCTAGTCTTAATGTTCAATTGCTTTTCTTTATCAGAGAGGAAGTTTTCCATTTCCGTCAGAATGTCTATATCCAGACGTTGAGAAAGTTCTACTAGCCACCAGATATTTTCTGAAAGTTTTTGTTCCAGTGTGTAAGGTGTTTCATCGTAGTAGCGTCCTTGCTTTGTCATCACCAGTCGTTGGAAATTTCCAATATCATTAGATAAAGCCAAGAGGTCTTCTTCTACCGTCCACTTGGAATCATGATGCTTAACTTCCAGTTTGTGATAAGCTTGTCGGATTGCCCAACTGCGCTCCACTAATTCTTGCAACTCCATAGTTAGCCTCCTCATAAAAAATTGCGACATCCTCGAAAGGACGTCGCAACGTGGTTCCACCTTCATTTATGTACCTCAAAAGAGAGGGACACCTCCGATTGGCTCTAACGTGGCCACCGTTTTATGTTTTCATAAAAGTCAGTAGAGTAGTATCAATTTAGGCTTCCTATGCGTTTCCAGCAACCACGCACTCTCTAGTAGAAAGGGACTAAGTGACTTGTCTCTATGGATTATTATAGCATGATTGTGAGATTTTTCAAGGACTTTGTGAAAGTTTTTTGTTTTGCATTTTTTGTAGAATATGCTTGATGCCAATACCGGAAGCCATGCCCACCAGAGCAAAGGTTTCATAGGCTAAAAAGTAAAACCAGATAAATTCCCCAAAGGTTATGATAGTAAAGCAAAAGAGCAGTCCGTTACCAATTAACCACCAAAGTGAGAAACGGAAACGGTAGCTATAGAGTAGTGATACAATCAAGATTACTAGAGGTGTAAAGAAGAGAATATTATTTACGTAGAGACTCTTGAGCAAAAGGGGGTCAGAAATAATTAGTGATAACAACTGATAAAGTGGCCAATAAAAGAAAAATATGACCAGATAGTAGGGGAGATGGGAATAGAATCTACGCATGATAATCACCTCGTTTTAAAAAACAGACAACTTGGATTTCTTGCTATGATTATTATAGCATATTTAAAACAAGAAAGTAAATCTGTTGACAAAGAAGTTAGTTATTGGTAGAATAGGGATTGTCGTAAAGACAAATAACTTCTTCTTGGTTACAGGCATGCCAACCTGTCACTCGGATGAAGCCAAATAAAAAGGAGAAACATCATGGCAATCTCAAAAGAGAAAAAAAATGAAATCATTGCACAATATGCACGTCACGAAGGTGATACAGGTTCAGTAGAGGTTCAAGTTGCTGTCCTTACTTGGGAAATCAACCACCTTAACGAGCACATCAAACAACACAAAAAAGACCACGCTACTTACCGTGGATTGATGAAAAAAATCGGTCGCCGTCGTAACTTGCTTGCATACTTGCGTAAAAACGACGTTAACCGTTACCGTGAGTTAATCAACTCTCTAGGACTTCGTCGCTAATTCAAGATACAAAGGCCGTCAAAAGCACAAAGCAAAAATAGGAAAATTGACGAAGAAACTTCAGTTTCTAGGAGATTTTATCTTTTTTGCCAAGTGCTTAGGCCGTGTTCAATTGAGCATATCTTGATAAAGAAGCTACTCCATTGGGTAGCTTTTTTGTATGGATTTTAGCCCGGGCTCAAATCAGCTCTCTGACTTCAGAGGGCTTTTTTATTGAGGTTTTATCGATCACAATTTTGGAGACTACAAAAACCTCAAATGGTATCAGCTAATTACACCATAAAGGTGCGCAGCTACTCGGCTTTTCAAGCTGAGTAGCTGTCTGAAAGCCCCCTCGGAGAGCCCACACTTTACGAAGTAAAGTATAGTATGTTATACTTTACATGGAAGTAGTCACCGAATTCCAGTTAGAAATTACTTTGTAACTACATTTTGAGGAGGAGTAAAATGCTTTCCTACGTTCGACATTACCCACTAGCGATAGCTAAATTAATGTGTCTGTGCTTCCCTAAAATCTGCTGATTTATTACTGACTAATACAGGAGTTTTTTATGGTACAGACAATCATATCTGCTATTGGTGTTTATATTTCCACCAGTATCGATTATTTAATTATTTTATTTATTTTATTTGCACAGCTATCACAGAACAAACAAAAATGGCATATTTATGCGGGGCAATATCTAGGCACAGGCTTACTTGTAGGGGCGAGTTTAGTTGCTGCTTATGTCGTTAATTTCGTGCCTGAAGAATGGATGGTTGGATTGCTTGGTTTAATCCCTATCTATTTAGGGATTCGCTTTGCAATTATTGGAGAAGGTGAGGAAGAAGAGGAAGAAGAGGAAGAAATTATTGAAAGATTAGAACAAAGCAAGGCAAATCAACTGTTTTGGACAGTTACATTGCTGACAATTGCGTCTGGCGGAGATAATTTAGGTATCTATATACCTTATTTTGCTTCGTTAGATTGGTCACAGACCCTCGTGGTCTTGCTTGTGTTTGTAATCGGCATAATTATCTTATGCGAGATTAGTCGGGTGTTATCCTCTATTCCGTTAATATTCGAGACAATTGAAAAATACGAGCGAATCATTGTGCCCTTAGTATTCATTCTACTTGGACTATACATCATGTATGAAAATGGCACGATAGAGACTTTTCTGACCGTGTAGATTTTTTTGTTTCACTAGGATTTTAGCCCGAGCTCAAATCAGCTCTCTGATTTTCAGAGGGCTTTTTACGTTGTCACCTTACCTCGATATACTCAAGTATTATCTTTACTTACGGTTCCTAGCACTATAAAACCAACTATATTCATTTTTTCTCATCTTGTTCCATAGTTAAAAATATGGTATACTTTTCATGAGAATTTTCTAAATTTTTAAGATTCTATCAAAGGAGGTTTGCATGCTTTCCAAATTTTCTGGAAGCCGACAAGACCAACAATTTGTGTTACTTTTAGTTGTTTTGCTAGGTATTTTAGGGATTTCTCTCTTTCTAGCAGTTTCAATGGGATCTGTTGCGATTGATTTAGGAGATACCTATCGGATTATTTTGAGCAGGTTGGGATTTTCTCTTGAGATAGGAGAGGTTTCCAAGTCTACTCTTGCCATTGTATGGAACATGAGATTCCCCCGAGTATTGTTAGGTTTGATAGTGGGGGCTGGTCTTTCTATGTGTGGTAGCGTGATGCAGTCTACAGTGAACAATCCCATCGCAGAGCCTTATGTCTTAGGAATATCTGCGGGTGCAACTCTAGGGGCAACCTTGAGCATCATTCTTGGTTTAAAAGTGATGATTAGCCTTGGAGCTTTTCTTGGAGCTATTTTGGCAACAATTGTTGTTCTCATCATTGCCTTTATGCAGGGAAGAATGACGACTTCTAGTCTGATTTTATCAGGAACGGTGGTCAACGCTCTCTTTCTGGCTTTTTCCAACTTTATTATCTCAGTCGGAGCTAATGCGGATAGTGTGATGACCATTAAGTTTTGGACAATGGGCTCGCTTGCTGGGACTACCTGGGCAGACTTGATCCTGCCAACTATAGTAGTAGGAATGACCTTTCTATTTTTCTCTACTCAGTATCGTGTTTTCAATGCGATGATGATGGGAGATGAGGCTGCTTTAACTTTGGGGATTCCCTTACGCTTTTATTGGTATCTTTATGTGACAATGGTGGCTGTGCTGACAGCAGTCTTAGTGGCAACCTGTGGGATTATTGGATTTGTCGGTCTGATTACTCCACATTTAGCTCGAGGGTTAGTAGGAACGAATTACAAGAGGCTTTTTCCTGTTGCAACCTTGCTAGGTGCCCTCTTTGTCATCTGGGCAGACGTACTCTCTCGTATCATCATTCCAAACGCAGAGCTTCCTATTGGTATTTTCACAGCCTTAGTAGGTGCTCCCTTCTTTATCTACATTGTTGGAGGTAGGCGAAGGGAGGTGAGGGTCTGATATGGACTTGATTTGTCAGGACATCCATTTTGGACTAGGAGAGAAAAAAATCCTCAAAGGAGTCTCTCTTAAGGTTGAAGGGAATCAATTTCACACGATACTAGGACCAAATGGAAGTGGAAAAACCAGCCTGCTTAAACTCCTCTATCGTCAGGAAAAGGCAGGCAAAGGCTTGATAAGCCTAGATGGAAAGCCTCTGGAACATTGGTCACTCAAAGAAACAGCCAAGCAAATGGCGGTCGTCACCCAGTTTAATCAATTGCAGTTTGATTGTACAGTTGAGGAAATCGTCTTGCTGGGAAGAACTCCCCACCTCTCTTTTTTACAGAAGGAAAAGGAAAAGGATTATGTCCTCGTTCAAGATGCCCTCGTTAAGGTGGATATGCTTGAGAAGAAAACTCGTCTCTATTCGTCTCTGTCAGGGGGAGAGAAACAGCGAGTCTTACTAGCCCGCGCCTTAGCGCAAGAACCGACTCTCTTACTCCTAGACGAACCAACCAATCACCTGGATATCAAGTATCAGTTAGACTTGTTGGACATTGTGAAGGAGCTCAAGGTCAATGTTCTAGCTGTCCTGCATGATATTCAACTTGCTTGTCGCTATTCGGATTATCTCTATCTAATGAAAGAGGGAGAAATCCTTTACCAAGGGACTCCAAAGGAGACCATCACCCCTGAGTCATTGCAAACTGTATATGGAGTTCAAAGTCAGGTGACTTGGACCGAGGATCAGCAAGTCATGATTCACTATTTATAAAAATGAAAAGGAAAATAAGATGAAAAAAACACTAAGCATTTTACTGGTAACAGTAGCTACCTTAACTTTGGCAGCTTGTGGTAACACTACTACAGAAAAAGCTACCACACAATCTAGCACAGAGACAAGTCAAAAGGCTAAAGCAGAGACGACTTATCCGCTAACTATCAAAACCTATGATGCTAAAGGGAATGAAGTCGAACAAGTTTTTGACAAGGCACCTGAAAAAGTTATTACCAACAATCTGTCAACCACTGAAATCTTATTGGAGTTAGGGCTGAAGGATAAAATTGTTGGTATGCTCAATCCAGACAATGCTGTGACGGACAAATACAAGGACGCGATTGCGACTATTCCTCAAATTGGGGATAAAAAAACAGTCTCACAAGAGACAGTCCTTTCTTATGAGCCAGAAGCTGTGATGGGTCGAAACATGATGTTTTCTGAAAAATCCTTGGGGACAGTTAGCACTTGGAATGAAAACAAAATCCCAGTTTATACGCAAAAAGCTTCTCTCTCAACGATTCAGCAAGATTTGGGGAATATCGTAGAAGATGTTAAAAATCTTGGAATGATTTTTAATGTTCAGGATAAGGCTAATGAATACGCAGCTCAATTACAAACTAAAATTGACGCTGTTAAGAAAGCAAATCCAGCAAGCCAAGGTGAAAAGAAAAAGGCTTTGATTATGGTTGCTTATAATGATGAAACCTTCGGTGCCTACAAGTCTGCCTTGCAAGAAAGTTTGCTGAACCAACTTGGTTATACAAACGTTGCTACGGGGACATCAGGCTTGACCTTGGAAAATCTCGTGTCAATGGATCCTGAATTGATTATCTATGTAACCAGCGATCGCAATAAAAAATTGGATGAAAAGGCAGTAGAGTTGATGAAGGCAAATGCTGTTTTGGAAAGCGTTCCTGCTATTAAGAATCAAAAAATCATGACCATCTCTTACGATGAATTGATGGACTATGGTCCAGCAGTGATTGATTCCCTTGAGAAAATTAATGACTTTATCAATAAATAATGAGTTTGATTGGGAAGAAATTCAAGTCAAAATCAGCCTTCCTTCTAACTACGACCCCAATCAAATCTATCCGGCAATTTTATTGAATGATGGAAACTTGGATTTCCTATCGTCCTTTTCCGAATCTGTGATTTTAGTGGGATTGACCTCTAAAAATCGCCTAGATGACTACACTCCTTGGAAGGCAGCTGCTCTGAGAGATGGAGCTCCAGATTTTGGAGGTCAGGCCAACGTCTATCATGATCATTTATTTGGAGGTCTTTTAGACAAGTTGCAGTCACTTTATCGCCTGGATGAAGCACGTCTTGCTTATGGAGGCTACTCACTAGGTGGCTTGGCGGCAGTTTACAGTCTTTTCAGTTCTGACAAGGTTTCCTGTGTCTTCTCCATCTGCGGTTCCTTTTGGTATCCTGATTTTGTGGCTTACTGCAAGGAAGAGACAGTGAAGAATCTAGACTGTTTGCTATATTTACAGAATGGTCAAACAGAAGGAGCCTATCACACTAATCGTTTGGCTCAAGCACCATTCTATGCTGAGCAGATTCATACCAGTCTTCAGGAACGCTATCCGAACGGTCAGTTTGTCTTTGATCCTTATGGGCACCATGAACAAGTGGATGAGCGATTTCTAGCTTTTTCTAGCTGGTTGGCCCAAAAATGGAAAATCGAATAAAAGATTTATCCCTTGGCTTTTGCCAAGGGATTGTTGTATTTATTTAACCAAGTTTTTCTCTCTTTTTATCTGGATTCCAGATGAAGCTTGCGATAAAGCTAAAGATGATGGTTAGGATAGCGAGGATAATGGCAAGGATGAGGGCAGGAATGCGGATAAACCACCAGAGTGGGTTTGGTTTTTTATCATTGTGCCATTGTTTCGTTTCTTGGTCCAAACGTTGGAATTCTGTTTGGATACGATTGGCGACTGTTTCAATGCCTTCATCATTCATTTTCTTGATATCTGAGATATCGATTGGATTTCCAAAGTTCATATCGACACGTTCACGGCTAACTAAGCCCTTCAAAGTCATGGGACCTGTGTAGGTAACCGGCATGATACGGACCTTTGCCATTTTGGCAATCAAGGCTACGCCACCCTTGACATCGTTTGAGTGACGGCTCCCACTTGGAAACATGATGAGAGAGCGGTCACTTTTTTTGAGAACATTGATAGGGTATTTGATGGCTGAGGCGCTAGGATTTTCACGGTCGATAGGAAAAGCACCACACATACGAATCCACCAACCAAAGATACGGTTGGTAAAGAGTTCTTTTTTGGCCATAAAGATGAACTGTTTTGGCTTGGTCGCAAAGGCCATGTAAACAGGATCCCACCAGGTACGGTGAGGCGCAACTAAAATATAATTTTCATCTTGATTAGGAATTTTATCAGTATTATGATAGTGGGCATTGCCATTGATGGACCATAGGAGCAAGACAACCAATCCACGTAAATAAGTATAAAACATGCGATCTCCTTCGATTATTTTCTTGTTATTATTATACCTTATCAAAGGAGGGCTGGCAAACTTTTCCCTTGACCAGGTCCATATTTGGGATGAGATTAGAATTCTTTTAGAAAAAATGATATGATAGAATTTATGGATAAAAATAAGATTATGGGATTAACCCAAAGAGAAGTTACGGAAAGACAGGCTAAGGGCTTGGTCAATGATTTTACTGCTTCGGCCAGTACCAGCACTTGGCAAATCGTTAAACGAAATGTCTTTACCCTTTTTAACGCTTTGAACTTTGCCATTGCTTTGGCCCTTGCCTTTGTGCAGGCTTGGAGCAATTTGGTCTTTTTTGCTGTTATCTGCTTTAACGCTTTTTCTGGAATTGTGACCGAGCTACGAGCCAAACACATGGTGGACAAGCTCAATCTTATGACCAAGGAAAAGGTTAAGACTATTCGTGATGGCCAAGAAGTGGCTCTCAATCCTGAAGAATTGGTGTTAGGAGATGTCATTCGTTTGTCTGCAGGAGAGCAGATTCCTAGTGATGCCTTGGTTTTGGAAGGCTTTGCGGAAGTCAATGAAGCCATGTTAACGGGGGAAAGTGATTTGGTGCAAAAGGAAGTGGATGCCTTGCTTTTGTCTGGAAGTTTCTTGGCTAGTGGGTCAGTTTTAGCTCAAGTTCACCATGTCGGTGCAGACAACTATGCTGCCAAACTCATGCTGGAGGCCAAGACCGTTAAACCAATCAACTCTCGTATCATGAAATCGCTGGACAAGTTAGCAGGTTTTACTGGAAAGATTATCATTCCTTTTGGTCTGGCTCTCTTGCTGGAAGCCTTGATGTTGAAAGGCTTGCCCCTTAAGTCATCCGTTGTAAATTCGTCGACGGCCCTTTTGGGGATGTTACCTAAGGGAATTGCCCTTTTGACCATTACTTCGCTCTTGACTGCGGTGATTAAGTTGGGTTTGAAAAAGGTCTTAGTGCAGGAGATGTACTCTGTTGAGACCTTGGCGCGTGTGGATATGCTCTGTTTGGACAAGACGGGCACCATTACCCAAGGAAAGATGCAGGTGGAGGCAGTTCTTCCTTTGACCGAAGAGTATGGAGAGTCAGCGCTTGCTAGCATCTTGACCAGCTATATGGCTCATAGTGAGGATAAAAATCCAACAGCTCAAGCCATTCGCCAGCGTTTTGTGGGAGAAGTAGCCTATCCTATGCTCTCTAATCTTCCTTTCTCAAGCGACCGCAAGTGGGGTGCTATGGAGTTAGAAGGTTTGGGAACAGTTTTCTTAGGGGCACCTGAGATGTTGCTGGATTCTGAGGTCCCAGAAGCCAGAGAGGCCTTGGAGAGAGGTTCACGTGTCTTGGTATTAGCTCTCAGTCAGGAGAAATTAGACCATCACAAACCACAGAAACCATCTGATATTCAGGCTCTAGCCTTGCTGGAAATCTTGGACCCGATTCGAGAGGGAGCAGCAGAGACGCTGGACTATCTCCGTTCTCAGGAAGTGGGCCTCAAGATTATCTCTGGTGACAATCCAGTTACGGTGTCCAGCATTGCCCAGAAGGCTGGTTTTGCGGACTATCACAGCTATGTCGATTGCTCAAAAATCACGGATGAGGAATTGGTTGCTATGGCTGAGGAGACAGCTATTTTCGGACGTGTTTCCCCTCATCAAAAGAAACTCATCATCCAAACGCTGAAAAAAGCGGGGCATACAACAGCTATGACAGGGGACGGGGTTAATGATATCTTGGCCCTTCGTGAGGCGGATTGTTCTATCGTGATGGCGGAGGGAGATCCTGCGACTCGTCAGATTGCTAATCTGGTTCTTTTGAACTCAGACTTTAATGATGTTCCTGAGATTCTCTTTGAAGGTCGTCGTGTGGTCAATAACATTGCCCATATCGCACCGATTTTCTTGATAAAGACCATCTATTCTTTCTTGCTCGCAGTCATCTGTATTGCCAGTGCTCTTCTGGGACGGTCTGAATGGATCTTGATTTTCCCCTTTATTCCAATCCAGATTACCATGATAGACCAATTCGTGGAAGGTTTCCCACCATTCGTTCTGACTTTTGAACGAAATATCAAACCTGTTGAGCCAAACTTCCTCAGAAGATCCATGCTTCGTGCCCTACCAAGCGCTCTCATGGTCGTCTTCAGCGTTCTGTTTGTGAAAATATTTGGAAGTAGCCAAGGTTGGTCTGAGTTAGAAATCTCAACTCTACTCTATTATCTCTTGGGGTCAATTGGTTTCTTATCTGTATTTAGAGCCTGCATGCCATTTACCCTATGGCGTGTCCTCTTGATTGTTTGGTCAGTAGGAGGCTTCCTAGCCACAGCTCTCTTCCCAAGAATTCAAAAACTGCTTGAAATTTCGACCTTAACAGGACAAACATTACCTGTTTATGGTGTCATGATGTTGGTCTTTACCGTTATTTTCATCCTGACTAGTCGCTATCAAGCCAGAAAATAAAGAAAGGCTGCAATCTGTGGATTGCGGTCTTTTTAGGTACAAGATTGCCAGCTGAAATGTGGTATAATAAGAGGTAATAGAGTTTTGGAAAGTGAGAGAAGATGATTTCAAAGAGATTAGAATTGGTGGCTTCCTTTGTGCCACAGGGTGCCATTTTACTAGATGTGGGAAGTGACCATGCTTATCTGCCTATCGAGTTGGTGGAAAGAGGCCAAATCAAAAGCGCCATTGCAGGTGAGGTGGTGGAAGGTCCCTACCAATCTGCTGTCAAAAATGTTGAGGCTCACGGCCTAAAGGAAAAAATCCAAGTCCGTTTAGCAAATGGCTTGGCAGCCTTTGAAGAGGCAGACCAAGTGTCTGTCATTACCATTGCTGGTATGGGTGGTCGTTTGATTGCTAGGATTTTAGAAGAAGGCTTGGACAAGTTAGCTAATGTAGAACGATTGATCCTTCAGCCCAATAATCGTGAAGACGACTTGCGCATTTGGTTGCAAGACCACGGTTTTCAGATTGTAGCTGAAAGCATCTTAGAAGAAGCTGGCAAGTTTTACGAGATTTTGGTGGTGGAAGCAGGACAAATGAAGTTATCTGCCAGTGATGTTCGCTTTGGTCCTTTTTTGTCCAAAGAAGTCAGTCCAGTCTTTGTCCAAAAATGGCAAAAAGAAGCTGTTAAGCTAGAGTTTGCCCTCGGACAAATCCCAGAAAAAAATCTGGAGGAACGTCAAGTTCTAGTAGATAAAATTCAAGCCATCAAGGAGGTTCTCCATGCTAGCAAGTGAAGTGATTAATGCGTATGAAGCCTTTTGCCCTCAGGAATTTTCCATGGAGGGAGACAGTCGTGGCCTGCAAATTGGCACTTTGGACAAGAATATCCAAAGTGTTATGGTGGCTCTCGATATTCGTGAAGAAACTGTGGCTGAAGCCATTGAAAAGGGTGTGGATTTGATTATTGTCAAGCATGCGCCGATTTTTTGTCCGATCAAGGATTTGGTAGCTAGCCGTCCACAAAATCAGATTTACATTGATCTGATAAAGCATGATATCGCAGTTTATGTCAGCCATACCAATATTGACATCGTTGAAAATGGCCTCAATGATTGGTTCTGTCAGATGCTAGGTATCGAGGAAACGACTTATCTGCAGGAAACAGGCCCTGAACGTGGGATTGGACGTATTGGAAATATTCGGCCTCAGACATTTGGGGAATTAGCCCAACATGTCAAGCAAGTCTTTGGTCTAGATAGTCTTCGAATGGTGCATTATCAAGAGAGTGATTTGCAGAAGTCTATTTCAAGAGTGGCCATCTGTGGTGGTAGCGGGCAGTCTTTCTATAAGGATGCTTTAGCTAAAGGAGCGGATGTCTATATCACTGGTGATATTTACTACCACACTGCCCAGGATATACTGTCTGATGGCTTGTTGGCATTGGACCCAGGTCACTATATTGAGGTGCTTTTTGTGGAAAAAATCGCAGCACTCCTTAGTCAATGGAAAGAGGAAAAAGACTGGGATATTGATATTGTACCTAGTCAAGCGCCAACCAATCCTTTCCACCATATCTAGTTAGAAAGTGAAAACAATGAAAAAAGTTGCCATTATCGGAGCAGGAATTGTAGGTGCCACAGTAGCCTACTACCTTTCGAAAGAAAGTGATCTAGAAGTGACCGTTTTTGACCATGGACAAGGTCAGGCTACCAAGGCCGCAGCAGGAATTATCAGTCCTTGGTTTTCCAAACGCCGCAATAAGGCCTGGTACAAGATGGCACGCTTGGGGGCTGATTTTTATGTGGATTTATTAGCTGATTTAGAGAAGTCAGGGCAAGAAATCGACTTTTACCAGCGTTCGGGAGTCTTTCTCCTGAAAAAGGATGAAACTAAGTTGGAAGAACTCTATCAATTAGCCCTCCAGCGTAGAGAAGAATCTCCTTTGATAGGGCAATTAGCCATTCTGGACCCAGCATCAGCTAATGAATTATTCCCTGGCTTACAGGGATTTGACCGCTTGCTCTATGCTTCTGGTGGAGCGAGAGTAGATGGCCAACTCTTAGTGACTCGTTTGCTGGAAGCCAGTCACGTCAAGCTGGTCAAAGAAAAAGTAACTCTGACACCTTTAGCATCAGGTTACCAGATTGGCGAAGAGGAGTTTGAGCAGGTTGTTTTGGCGACTGGAGCTTGGTTGGGGGACTTGTTAGAACCCTTGGGTTATGAAGTAGATGTTCGTCCCCAAAAAGGACAACTACGAGATTATCAGCTTGGCCAAGACATGGAAGCTTACCCTGTTGTTATGCCAGAAGGGGAGTGGGATTTGATTCCTTTTGCAGGTGGGAAATTATCCCTAGGCGCTACTCATGAAAATGACATGGGATTTGATTTGACGGTAGATGAAACCTTACTCCAACAAATGGAGGAGGCAGCCTTGCCTTGCTATCCTAGTTTAGTAGAAGCTACCAGAGCTGGTGAGCGTGTGGGAATCCGTGCCTACACTAGTGATTTCTCACCTTTCTTTGGGCAGGTGCCAGAATTGGCAGGTGTCTATGTAGCCAGTGGACTAGGTTCATCAGGCCTCACAACTGGTCCTATCATTGGTTACCATCTAGCTCAACTGATCCAAGGCAAGGAGTTGACCTTGGACCCTCTAAACTATCCAATTGAAAACTATGTCAAACGAGTAAAAAGCGAATAGGAATTTTACTGAAATTTTAGCCCACTCACTAGGATGGCAAATGACATTCCCTATCAAAAATGGTAAAATAAGAAAAATAATCCGAGAATCGAGGAAAGAAGATGCAAGAAAAGATTTTGGTAACGGGTGGAGCAGGTTTTATCGGAACGCACACAGTTATTGAGTTAATCCAAGCAGGTCATCAGGTTGTTGTGGTGGATAACCTTGTCAATAGCAACCGTAAAAGTTTAGAAGTTGTTGAAAGAATTACAGGGGTTGAAGTGCCTTTCTATGAGGCAGATATTCGTGATACAGATACCCTCAGAGACATTTTCAAACAAGAAGAACCAACAGGTGTCATTCACTTTGCTGGCTTGAAGGCTGTCGGTGAATCTACCCGTATTCCTCTTGCCTACTATGACAACAATATCGCTGGAACTGTTAGTCTTTTGAAGGTCATGGAAGAAAACAACTGTAAGAACATCATCTTCAGTTCTTCTGCGACAGTTTACGGAGATCCTCATACCGTGCCAATCTTGGAAGATTTCCCACTTTCAGTGACCAACCCATATGGCCGCACTAAGCTTATGCTTGAGGAAATTTTGACCGATATTTACAAAGCAGACTCAGAATGGAATGTTGTCTTGCTTCGTTACTTTAACCCAATCGGAGCTCATGAGAGTGGAGATTTGGGAGAAAATCCAAACGGTATTCCGAACAATCTCTTGCCATATGTGACTCAAGTAGCCGTTGGTAAACTAGAGCAAGTGCAAGTATTTGGAGACGATTACGATACGGAAGATGGAACTGGTGTTCGTGACTATATCCACGTTGTCGATTTGGCTAAAGGTCATGTCGCAGCTCTGAAAAAAATCCAAAAAGGTTCAGGCCTAAACGTTTATAACCTTGGAACAGGTAAAGGCTACTCAGTCCTTGAAATTATCCAAAATATGGAAAAAGCAGTGGGACGCCCAATTCCTTACCGCATCGTAGACCGTCGCCCAGGTGATATTGCAGCCTGCTATTCAGATCCTGCAAAAGCCAAAGCAGAACTCGGCTGGGAAGCAGAACTCGGCATCACCCAAATGTGTGAAGACGCATGGCGTTGGCAAAGCAAGCATCCAAATGGATTTGAAGACTAAGATGGTAATGTCAATCATTGTCCCCTGTTTAAACGAAGAGGAAGTACTTCCTCTTTTTTATCAGTCTTTGGAAGCTTTACTTCCAGATTTGGAAACAGAAATCGAGTATGTCTTTGTCGATGATGGATCGAGCGATGGGACCTTGGAACTTTTAAAGTCCTATCGGGAGCAAAATTCGGCAGTTCATTATATTTCTTTCTCTCGAAATTTTGGCAAAGAAGCAGCCCTCTATGCAGGTTTGCAATATGCGACAGGAGATCTAGTGGTGGTGATGGATGCGGACCTCCAAGATCCTCCCAGTATGTTGCTTGAGATGAAAGCCTTACTAGACCAGAATGCAGATCTGGACTGTGTTGGAACACGGAGAACTAGTCGGGAGGGAGAACCCTTCTTTCGCAGTTTCTGTGCTGATCTCTTTTACCGCCTTATGCAAAAAATTAGTCCAGTAGCCTTGCCGTCAGGTGTCCGTGATTTTCGCATGATGAGAAGATCTGTAGTCGATGCTATTTTAAGCCTGACCGAGTCCAATCGTTTTTCTAAAGGACTTTTTGCCTGGGTCGGTTTTAAAACCTACTATCTGGACTATCCAAATGTCGAAAGGCAGGCTGGCAAGACCAGTTGGAGTTTTAGGCAACTCTTTTTCTACTCCATTGAAGGGATTGTTAATTTTTCAGATTTTCCCTTGATTATAGCCTTTGTGGCTGGTCTCCTATCTTGTTTTATTTCTTTGCTTATGACCTTTTTTGTTGTGGTTCGGACCCTCATTTTGGGCAATCCGACATCAGGTTGGACCTCTTTGATGGCAGTTATTCTCTTTCTTGGGGGCATTCAACTCCTGACCATTGGGATTCTTGGCAAGTACATCAGTAAGATTTATCTAGAGACTAAAAAAAGACCACTTTATCTTATCAAAGAAAAAAGTGACCTCCCTGATTTTACAGAAAAAAATAAAGTGAAAAGACTATAATTTTGTATGGAAATATGCTAAACTAGAAAGAGTGAAACGTTCTTGTCAATTTACTATGAGAGATTAGTGTTGATCTTTAATCAAGGCACGTGTCGGACAGTTTCTAACAGCTTCTACGACGTCCTGGCTAGGAGAAATTTCTTTTTCTAGTTGGTCAGGGTCATCGTAAAAACGCACGATTCCATTATCGTGGTAATCAAATAAATCAGAATAAGTTTGGCAAAGCCCACAGGCAATGCAGCGTTCAGGTATAAGTGTGATTTTCATATTTATATTGTAATAAGAAAAGTAAAAAAAAACAAGGAGTAAGGTATGGCAAAAGAACCGTGGCAAGAAGATATTTATGAGAATCAAGAGGAAACAAGAACACAACGTCGTAAGAGAGAACAAGGTGGAGGAGTCGTTGCTAACCGTATCTTAACTATCTTAGCAAGTATTTTCTTTGTGATTGTAGTCGTGATGATCATTGTTCTTATCTATCTTTCATCGGGTGGGAGCAATCGCACGGCAGCCTTAAAAGATTTTCACGATTCTGATGCAAATGTAGTACAGATTTCATCATCTAGTAGTTCCCAGCCTGAACAGAGTTCAGAATCTTCTTCTGAACACTCGGAGGAAGCTACAGATCCAGAAGGGACGACAAAAGTCTTAGCTGGAGAAGGAGAAGCAGCCATTGCAGCTCGCGCTGGGATTTCGATTGCTCAGTTAGAAGCCTTAAATCCTAGTCATATGGCTACAGGGTCTTGGTTTGCTAATCCAGGTGATGTTGTTAAAATCAAATAGGAGTTGATATGAAAACAATTCAAATTGCTATTGACGGCCCTGCTTCAAGTGGTAAGAGTACGGTCGCAAAGATCATTGCCAAGGATTTTGGATACACCTACCTAGATACAGGTGCTATGTATCGTGCGGCGACCTATATGGCTCTCAAGAACCAGTTAGGAGTAGAAGAAGTTGAAGCACTTCTAGCCTTGTTGGACCAGCATCCAATCAGTTTTGGACGCTCAGAAACTGGAGAACAGCTTGTCTTTGTAGGAGATGTGGATATTACCCATCCTATCCGTGAAAATGAAGTGACCAATCATGTTTCTGCCATTGCGGCAATTCCTCAAGTGCGTGAGAAACTAGTTTCTCTTCAGCAGGAGATCGCCCAGCAAGGTGGGATTGTCATGGATGGTCGTGATATTGGGACTGTCGTATTGCCACAAGCAGAATTGAAAATTTTCCTAGTAGCTTCTGTTGATGAGAGAGCAGAGCGTCGTTACAAGGAAAATATTGCCAAGGGAATTGAGACAGACCTTGAAACCTTAAAAGAGGAAATTGCTGCGCGTGACTACAAGGATAGTCATCGTGAGACTTCGCCTCTCAAACAAGCAGAGGATGCTGTCTACCTTGATACAACAGGTTTGAACATTCAAGAAGTAGTTGAAAAAATTAAAGCAGAAGCTGAAAAAAGAATGTAAATGTAGAAAAGCCGATAGATTGATATCGGTTTTTTCTAAATTTGTCAAAATGCGGATTTTAAGGTATAATAGTTGCTGTTCGAGAAATTTTGATTTTCAAAGAATAGCG